>CAYXPB010000007.1:0-38834 GCA_964466645.1 uncultured Acetivibrio sp.
CAAAATTGAATATTTATTTTAAGACAATACAACCAATTTATTGAATTAGGTGATTAAGTTACAAAATAAACCTGAATTATTCGCGGCGATCCGAAAATATAATTTCTCTCCCCAGTTCTTATTGTAAAATTCAAAATTTGGAAAAACAATGGTTTCTGATAGCAAAAATGGACAGGGTTATCCACTAGTAAGACCATCATAGCAAACTAATGGATGATAACCATGGCTAGAATAATGATAATTAAATCCCTCTCCTTCTTGACTTCCATAAGTACTAAAAAGTGTAGAATCAATATCAAGAAGTATATTATCTTGTGGTTTAATTGAGTAAATTTTTTTCCTCAAGGTTTTATTAATTTGCTCAAATTGCCTTAGCGTATCTTCATCCATATGGTTAAAAATTCTTGACTTTGTAGGCTGTGAAGTTAGAGATTTCTTATCAAGAATACTCTTAAAAACAGGATCATTGGTAAGTTCATCAGCCTCATCATCCTGAAAATATCCAGCAATTGTTTGATATATTTCCTGCTGCAAATTTTCTTCATCCGTATGGAATCGGAAAATAGCAGAATTGTTTGTTTTAATTATCTTCTTTATCACTTTTTCAAAACCAATTTTATTGATGAATTCTTTTATTAGCAATAGTCCTGTATCAGATGATAGATCTCCTCCATCAAAATTTTTCACTTTTTACGTGAAATTAATATATTGATAAAAATCAAACAACTATGCAGTGTAAAGAATTATTCCATAAATATATGAATAATTCAAGATAAATATATTAATTATATATATTATATATGATATCAAAGCTATTTCTACAAGAGACATTTGATAGTATTAGTTCATGAAACAAAACAATTCATTAAATTTACATTAAAGGATTTAGCATTGTAAAAAGTACTGTCCATACAAATAAAAGTATGTTATTATACCTTTAGAAAGTGTGTAATAAAACAGAATTTCAATATTAGATATATTGATCTCCTTAAAATATATATGTTTAATAAAAAATGTTATAATATCTCTTTTGCAGAGGAGTTAACCATGGTATTCAGTAGCTTGACATTTTTATTTGTTTTTTTGCCAACACTCATCTTAATATATTTTCTTTTTCCAAATATCAAGTATAAAAACGCAGTATTGTTAATTTTTTCAATTGTATTTTATTCATGGGGAGAGCCTAGATATATTGTCATAATGTTTATTTCAACTGTAAGTGGTTATTTTCATGCGTTAGCAATTCAGAACTTAAAAGTGAAAAGGCATTATAGATCGGCAAAAGCAACCCTTGTTTCATCAATAGTTTTAAACTTGGCATTATTAGGCCTCTTTAAATACAGTGATTTTATAATTGGGAATTTAAATGATATATTTAAAGCAGATATTAAACTATTAAATATTTTGCTTCCAATTGGTATAAGTTTTTACACTTTTCAAACGATGTCATATACAATAGATGTTTATTTTGATAAAGTCAAAGTACAAAGAAATATTTTTAATTTAGCAACATATGTTATGCTATTTCCACAATTAATTGCAGGTCCAATTGTACGTTATGAAACTATTGAAAATGAACTAGAATCCAGAAAAGTCACTTTGGATTCTTTCGCTAATGGTATTAGACGTTTTATTATAGGATTAGGTAAAAAAATTATTATTGCTAACCAACTGGCAATAATTGCTGATACTGTGTTTGGATTAGGCAAAGGGGAATATGGAATATCTTTAGCTTGGCTTGGCATTATAGCATACACATTACAAATATATTTTGATTTTTCAGGTTATAGTGATATGGCAATAGGATTAGGAAAAATTTTTGGCTTTAACTTCTTAGAAAATTTTAACTATCCATACATTTCAACATCTATCACGGATTTTTGGAGAAGGTGGCATATTTCACTTAGTAGTTGGTTTAGAGATTATGTATATATTCCATTAGGGGGGAATAGAGTAAGTAACGTTAGATGGTTGGTTAATATACTTGTTGTATGGTTCTTAACTGGGCTGTGGCATGGTGCTAATTGGACATTTGTGTTGTGGGGGTTATCCTTTGGTTTAATTATAGTACTTGAAAAACTCGTGTTGTTAAAATATTTAGAAAAATTGCCGCGAATATTTAGACACATCTATACAATTTTCCTATTTACAGTTGGATGGATAATGTTTAGAAGTGAGTCTATATTCCAAATTAGAGACTATTTAACAGCAATGTTTGGAGGATATGGAAATGACAGTTTTAGTGACATCAATAAGTTATCAATACTTCACTTATTGCCTTTTATGATTTTGGCCATAATAGGAGCAACACCTTTATTTAAAATTTTACACAAAAAAACAGATCAGAAACTTACATTGAGCATAATATATGATTTGTTCTTAGCTATAGTATTTATAATCTGTAACATGTATCTTATAAGCAATTCTTTTAATCCATTTATCTATTATAGGTTTTAAGGAGAGTTACGATGAAAATAAAAGACTTGATTTTTACAATTGTATTTATATCTGTTATAACGGTAACAGGTATTTATGTTTTAGTTCTTAAGGATAAGCAGGAAGTTTCAAATTTAGAACAAAGAAAACTATCACAAATTGAAAGTTTGACAATAAATAATTGGCTTGAAGAGACTTATCAGAAAAGTATTGAGAGCACTCTAACAGACTACTTTTTGTTTAGGGAAGACTTGTTACGTACAAATATTAATTTGGATATGAGTTTGAATAGTATAATTGATATATGCTTTGTACTAATGCAAAGTCAAGATAAAAATAAGCAAATCACAATCAAGAAAATTAATGATGAAATTTCCTTGATTAAAGATTATGGTTATTTGGTTCGGTCACCATATGTTTATGACAAAGGTACTGAAATTAACATTATCAACAACATTAGTAAGATTAATAACTTAAGTGAAGAGCATAATAATATTAAATTTTATGTTTATTTACCTACTATGCCCCATGAAACGAATATAATTGATCAGGAATATTGCGGTGAAAAATACTTAAAATTATTTAAAAAATTAAAAGTTTCTTGTAGTAAATTGGAAATAACAAATATACATGAAATTTCAAACATGTTTTTTAGGACAGATCATCATTGGAATAATAAAGGATCATATAAAGGATATATGGATATTATAGAGCTGTTATTTGACGGAAAGAAAAACCCAAATACACCTGTTGATGAAAAGTGTTTTGAAGACTTTACTTTCTATGGCTCACACTCAAGAAAAACTGCGTATGCAGTAAAAATGAAGGGTGATAAAATCTGTAAGTATATTTTCAAACTTCCAGATTATAAGCTGTATATAAATGGACAACTTACCGATGAGAATGGAAACTACAGTAAGTATTTAAAAGGTGAAATTTATAGAGAACAGGGATTTGACCACTATAACTCACTTTACCAGAGAAGAAGAGGAGAAATAATGTTTGATACAAATAGAAATCATTTAGAGAATATTTTAATTATATCCGATTCTATGAGTAATCCTATTAGGGATGTAATTGCTTCTCATTTTAATAAAAGTATATTCATAAATTTGGATATGTACTATAGTGAAATAGGAGAATTTAATATTGATGATTATATAAGTGAATATAAAATCAAAAAGGTGCTAATTATGGATGTCTTAGCAAATTATTTCCCTGGAGGAGAAATGGATAAACTTAAAGTAGTACCGTAAATATATACTCTTTAGACCTCATAGTTGCTTAGTTTTTATCAATATTAGTTATCTAACTAAAAGTTTTCAAATTTTTAAGTGCAATATAAAAAACAATATTATAGGAGATGAAGACATGAGGAAGTATAAAATAATAATTGCTCTTCAGTTAGTAGTAATAATTATATGTGTGACTAAAATTGGGTTAGTTACAAAGACTCCCCCTGTTGAAAATTTTCCACCATTAAAAGTAAATGAAGAGAATAAAATTAAAGTAAATGAAGCACGTCAAAAATATAAAGACGTTGGCTACAACGACCAAGTATGGATAGAAGACTATACTGCTTTTGGAGATTATTTAACTTTTGGAGTAAATAAACCACATACTTATAGAAACATTGATAAAAGTATGCAATTAGACGAAAACGGTATTCCAAAAGTCTACTATAACGATGATTATTACTATAATCCTGTTACTACTGCACAATACGCTCTAACTAAATATGGTCAGTTTATTAGAGGTGACAAGGAAAGTAAAGAAAAATTTATTTATGCTGCAGATTTTCTTATTACTCTTGCTGATGATGGTGCATATAGAAATAAGTTTCCGTTTAAGTATTACGTTACTGGTAAACATTTTGAATCTGGGTGGGTTTCGGGTCTAGCCCAAGGACAAGCACTTAGTGTGTATGCACGAGCATATCACTTGACAAAAGATAAGAAATATTTAAATGCTGGAAACAAAGCATTTGATTTTCTTATTACACCAGTAGCAAAAGGAGGTACACTTGCTACTTTAGAATCATTAGATCCAAGCTTAAAGCATTACATAATATTTGATGAATATCCTATTGTTCCTGCAACACATACTCTAAATGGCTTTATTTTTTCAATGTTAGGTGTCTATGATTGGTGGCAAGTTGAGCCAAACAAACATAAAAAAGCGGAAAGATATTTTAAAGAATCAGTTAAAACTTTAAAGGTTATATTACCTTACTATGATGCTGGAGGATTTCCAACTTATGATCTTGCTTTTATAACTCATGATATTAAACCAACTTACAATGTAGGCTATCAGGTATTTCATGTAAGTTTATTGAATGCAATATACTCAATCACAAAGGATCCATATTTCGACTTTGTTAAAGGGGTATGGAGCTCATATGTAGAGTAGTTATTGTATATTTTTTAGGATATCTCTGCTGAACATTTCCTAGTAATGAAGCGACCACAAGAATATAACAATATATTAAAATAAAATATTATATAAAATATTATGTATTATGTTGATTTAATTCCAAAATGTGTTATAATATACTTAGAAGTTTGTCATAATTCTATCTACGTAAGCTTTCTTGCATAAAACAATTCTAGTTCAGGGGGGCTGCTAACAATGTCAAACGAATCAATGTACTATCTTATAACAGAAATGCACCTCAAGTTAAACAAATTGATTGAAAGCAAGGGATTTGATCTTTTAGACGAAGAAGTCCAGCATTATAGCAGGAGATTAGACAAAGTTTTAGATCATTATAATAAATTTTATAAAAAGGACAAGCAATTAAAGTTAAAAGCATGTTATCTTGAGACCTCCTTAAAATGCGCATATTTATAAGGATCAAGAATAGCAATTGTATGGGCAATCCTAATGGATTGCCCATTTTAAGTTTATATCTTTAAACCAAGTAAAGTGTTTAGTTCTTCGAAGTTTTAATATTAATTTCCGTTTTCAGCTTTTTTATAGGTTGGTACAATTAGTTTTATATATTCCGATATCCCTTCTGAATCCTTCATAATTATTTCTTTAAGGCAATCTAATTCCCTTTTCAAGAGTGCTAAATCGGTGTGAATCGGCTTAGCCACATATATCTTATTATTTTTAGTTGATTCAAGCCCCTCTTCCTTAAGAAGCAATTCTTCATAAAGCTTTTCCCCAGGTCTAAGACCAGTATACTCAATATTAATATCTACATCCGGTTCAAATCCCGACAGCTTTATCAGGTTTTTTGCAAGATCGGAAATCTTAACCGGCTGTCCCATATCAAGAACAAATATCTCTCCGCCTTTTGCCATAGCGCCTGCTTGTATAACCAGCTGAACGGCCTCAGGAATTGTCATAAAAAACCTTGTTACATCAGGATGTGTTACTGTGACCGGGCCACCCTGTTCAATTTGTTTCTTAAATAAAGGTATTACACTTCCGTTGCTTCCTAAAACATTTCCAAATCTTACTGCAACATATTCAGTCTTACTGTTACGGTTTATTGCCTGAATTTCCATCTCGGCAATTCTTTTTGTTGCCCCCATTATATTTGTTGGGTTAACAGCTTTGTCAGTAGAAATAAGCACAAATTTCTTTACACCGTACTTGTCCGAACATTCAGCAACGTTCAGAGTTCCAAATACGTTATTCTTTATAGCCTCAGAAGGATTGGCCTCCATAAGAGGAACATGTTTATGCGCCGCAGCATGGAACACCACATCAGGCTTGTACCTCTCAAAAATGCTTTCAATCCTTTGTTTTTCCCTTATATTTGCAATTACTGTATAGAGTTCTAACCCAGGATTATCGTGTAATAATTCATTTTGAATGTCATAGGCATTATTTTCATAATTGTCTAAAATAATCAGCTTTTTAGGTTCAAATCCTACAATCTGCCTACAAAGTTCTGAACCAATTGAACCACCACCACCAGTTACCAAAACCACCTGATTTTTAATATAGGAAGATACCTCATTGACGTCGAGATTTACCGGCTCTCTTCCAAGCAGGTCCTCAATGTTGACGTCCCTTACTTTTTGCATTACCACAGATTCATCAATAAGCTGCGACACTGACGGTAATATTCTTACCTTACATTGGGTTTTTGAGCATTCTGTAAATATTTCATTTATATCTTTGTTGCTTGCAGACGGAGTCGCAATTATTATCTCATCAATTTGTCTTTTTTCAACTACTGCTGCAATGTCCTTTCTCTGACCTACAATGGGTACACCGTTTATTTTTTTACCCTGCTTGAACAAATTGTCATCAACTATAGCCACAGGTGTGCTTTTTAATTCGGGATGCATTTTCATTTCTTTTACAATTATTGCTCCTGCATCTCCACCTCCAAATATTAATACTCTCTTTGAACCTTTTATCCGTACTATTTCACCTTTTACTACCCGTCTAAACATACGGTATGCAAACCTTATTCCTGCTATGAGAAATACGTCTGTAAGCATACAAATTAGGAATATGCTTCTTGGTACTGGGGTTTTTGATAGGAACACATAGGATATCATTATTGAATTGCTAACAAAGGATGCTCCTACTATTAATCCCATTTCGTATATTCCCGCGTATTTCCACAGGCTGTTGTATAGTTTGAATAGTATAAAGGTTATGATCTTAACACAGGTAGCTAATAGTGCAAGTTTTAATATGGGTTGTGAATGCCTTTCTGGAATACTTTCATATCTAAAATCAAATCTCAATAGATATGCCATTATTAACGACACATTAATCAGTATTAAGTCAAAAGCAATTAATGCATTTGATCTTATTTTTCTCTTCATTCGATTGACCTCCCGATTATCTCTATTAGTATTACTTTTTTGTTGAATTTTTTCATCTATACTAATTAATAATCCATCAATGAAATTATACTTCATTTTATATCTAAATTACAACCCACCCCTAATTATTTACATTTTGCTTTGTGGCCTCTTTTGGAATATTGTATAAGTACCATCTTAATAGCACAACCTTAATACCAGTGCTATATAATTCAGCCCTTAAACTTAGCAAAAACTTACCCTTGTCTTTTTATTGGAATTGTTACAGGGTTACACCTATGACCATTAATATCAATCAGTGTAATAATAATTTCATCAACATTAGCTATTTCATGTTGCTTGACAGCCAATTCAAAAACAGCACTTTCGACGTTGTATTTTGCCCCATAGCTATTGCCATTCATTGTGACAAACACTGCAGTCCCTAGTATTTCTCCGGATTTAATTGTACCACTTATTGTAATATATGGTTTATCTGAAACAGTCGCAGATAATCCATCATCGTTAAGAGATAGGGTAGGAGTAATATTATTGCAGGTGCTATTAAGCACACCAATATTATATAGTGGTTTATTTATAAGCTTATCTGGCAAGAATCCATTTGGGCCTAATACCCGTTCAACCGATTCTAGCATTACTATATCAGGCTTAAAAGCACTTACATAGTATTGGAAATCTTCTAAGTTTTTCGAATGCAACATTAGTACTTCAGAAAAATTCTTAGCGTAGTATTGTGCTGAGGAATTAAAATAACTGTCATGAAAAAGCAAAAGCTTTGGTCTGTCAGGTATTGATTCGTTAACAACATAAGAATGTGCATCAGGTTTGCATTTGATGTAGGAAAATATTGATTTACTTACTGTCCACGGGTGGTTAACACTTCTGTATTTCGGAATTTTCTCATCAATGGTGAAATGAGATACGAGCAATGAGTTTACTTGCTCATAAGATACTATATAATCTTCTTTTCGTATTGAATCCAGTTTTGGATAAAATAATTTCAGCTTTTCTGTAATAATAGAATGACCCAAAAATGCACCGTTCTCATTCCAATGCGCTGCATCATAAACAACATTATATAGCTGTACATCATCCTTCGCTTGCAAAAAATCCTCCAATGGAAAAAGATATTGTATTTCAGTTTTTTTCAACTCTTCTATCAGCATGTCCTTTAGTGATACATTACCATAAACATTGTACGTTCCCGGAAAATACTCGGCATAAACGGATTTTTTATCTGGCAACAAAACATATAAAAAATCAGAACCCACAGACTCGCAATAGGCATCCAACTGCTCCAAATAAGATGTACAAGCCTCTACATATTTTTTATCAAGGTTTAGATGCTGATAATCATTTGTATAAGATTTATCTTTAAAAAAAACATGCCCTTCCTTTCCGTACATATACGAAGGATGTACCATTTTTTTAAATATCCTGTCACACAGCACCTGATACGCTGTAATCATTTCATCTCTAAATCCAATGCGGTCTTCTAAATAGTCTTCTAAAGAAGCAGGCTTCAGTTCACTTATTACCTTAGGAAATTCTGCGAGAGCACGGTTGTCAATTTCTGATACCTGATTTGTTTTTAAATTTATTGTAATTATAGGGATAATTATCAATGCAAAGAATGCAAGCATAAATACAATCTCAATAAAATCAGTTATCTTTGAACCTCTATTCTGCATATCTTTGTTTGAATTCGTCGATTTCTTTTGTATACATACACTATTATTCATATGCTATCCTCCTAAAATCTGAAGTATATAAACGGGTTATAACCACCATTCACAATTATAATAATACTTAGTGCGAAAAAGAGTAGCAACAAGACATGTTCGGTGTAATGAAGCACTTTCATTCCGTTCAATGATACAAGCTTACTTTTAAGCATACTTGGCAGAGACGAACTCAAAAGCACAGCAAAAATTAGCGTTATTACGACCTGCATGTCCAAATAATAGAACACCGTGTAAGGTTTAAATCCTTTTTCAGCCATCCCAAACATAGCTAAGATATATCGTATCGCATATCGAATATATTCAGCACGAAACAGGACCCATCCCAACATCACTACCATCATGGTATAAAACCATTTTATCATATTAGGTATCCGTAAAGTTCCGTGTTTTATGCGAAATATTCGTTCAACAAGCAAGAACATCCCATGCCAAATTCCCCATACAATAAACGTAAGTGCTGCTCCATGCCAAATACCAGTACACAAAAAGACGATAAACAGGTGTAAGTAAACATTGCCTTTTCGATTTCCGCCCATGGGAATATACAAATAATCTCTGAACCACGTCGATAATGATATGTGCCATCTGCGCCAAAACTCAGTGACTGACTTTGAAATATACGGCAAATTAAAATTCTCCATAAACTCAAATCCAAACATACGCCCCAGACCAATAGCCATATCGGAATATCCTGAAAAATCAAAAAATATTTGCATTGTATAGCATACTGCACCTGTCCAAGCGATTGGTGTCGTAATGCCGGATATTCCCATTCCAAATATACTATCTGCTACTTCTGCTAAAACATTAGCTATTAGAACTTTTTTAGATAAACCTATAATAAATCGCCTTATACCCGAATTAAACAAACACACATTAATACTTCGATTTTCTAGTTGCTCACATATGTCAACATATCGTACAATGGGACCAGCAATCAACTGTGGAAACAAAGCTATATAGGTTCCTACGTGAATAGGATTTCTTTGAGCTGATACCGTTCTTTTATATACATCTATAACATAGGACATTCCTTGAAATGTAAAAAATGAAATCCCTATCGGTAACACAATCGCAGGAACTGAAAAATGCGTCTGAAATACTCTATTTGTCATAGTAATAAAGAACATAAAGTACTTGTAATAGAATAACAATCCCAAATTAAGCATCACTGCTAAAAACAAAATCAAACGCCGAATTCCAAGTTTTGCATTCATCACATCAACTAACAACCCACAAGAATAATTGATAATAATCGAGGCAATCATCACCAACACAAACTTAGGTTCACCCCAAGCATAATATAATAGGCTTGAGATCAACAAAAATACATTCCGATACCTTGGATTAATCAAATAATAAACAATAAGCACTGACGGCAAAAAAGCAAATATAAAAAACACACTGGAAAAAACCATAAAATCACCCCTTGATAGATTTAAATGCAAAGACAAAAACCATGAAGTATTTTACATTAAAGTCCCCGAAGGGTCAATATCATGGAGAGTATAGGAAAGATTGCCAACAAAAGTTTTCTTTGTACATAAATCAACACAAATTGTCGCTCTAATTATTGCAAAAAAATACTCACGTACCTTTAATTACTTCACAAACCCTTTCTATATCTTCATTACTCATATAAGGATGCATGGGAAGTGATAAAACTGTTTCACTCAATACATTAGTCACCAAAAAATCTTCTTCATTGAATTTTATTTTAGAAAAAGCTTCTTGCTTATGCATCGGCTTCACATAATAAATCATACTCGGAATTTCTTGTTCCTTTAACTTAATTTGTAATAAATCCCTCTCATCTTTATTTTTAAGCTTTATAGTATACTGAGCAAAACTAGAAACATATCCTTCCGGAACAATTGGGGTTTCAACAATATCTTTTAGCTTTTCACTATATAACTTATTCACTCGGTTAACATCATTAAGCTCATGCTTAATAAATGCTGTTAACTTAACATTTAAAATTGCCGCTTGAATTGTATCTAGTCGTGAGTTAACACCAATCCTCACATTGTCATATTTATTGCTACCCTTACCATGAATCTTAAGTGAATTAATAAGCCTTGCCAATCCATCATCATTTAAGAAAATTGCTCCGCCATCTCCATAACAGCCTAAAGGTTTTGCCGGAAAAAACGAAGTAGTTGCAGCATCACCAAAACTACATGCTCTCTTACCATTAATGCTTCCTCCAAAGCCTTGAGCTGCATCTTCCAATACCAAAAGATTGTATTTTTTCGCAATTTTATTAATTGCATTATAATCAGCTGGAAGTCCAAACAAATCAACAGGTATAATAACTTTAGGAGTTAGTTTACCTTCTTCCAATACTTTGTTAATTGCCTTTTCCAACTTTTCAACATCAATGTTGAAGGTATCATTATTAACATCCACGAAAATAGGTGTTGCCCCTCTAAAGGAAACAATTTCCCCTGTTGAAAAGAATGTGAAGTCAGGAACAAAAACTGCATCTCCCTGCTTAATATCCCAAGCCATCATTAGTAATGTCATAGCTTCAGTACCATTAGCACAAGATATACAATGTTTAACCCCCACATACTCTGCAAGTCTTTCTTCCAAAACCTTTACTTCATTTCCGCCAATAAAGTTTGTATTCAACAATACATCCCCAATTGCAGAATCTATTTCGTTTTTGTATTTTTGATACTGTGCTTTTAAATCTCTAAACTCCACTATCGTCACACCCTCTTTGATACAATTTATTTAGACTTTGCCTGAAGTTGATCGTCAATTAAAACATAACTCCTTCCACATTCTTCACACTCCAATTTATCCTTTAAAGGCATTCCGCATTCACAAACCCAACCAATTTGCTTTGCAGGCACACCCGCCATTAATGCAAAATCCAGAACATCCTTTGTCACAACAGCTCCAGAAGCAATCATTGCCCATTTACCTATTGTATGCCCACATACAATAGTTGCATTAGCACCTATTGATGCACCATATTTGACAAGAGTCTTTTTATATCCATTACTACCTTTTGGATACTTGCTTCTTGGAGTTAAATCATTTGTAAAAACCATTGAAGGTCCACAAAAGACATAATCCTCTAATTCAACACCTTCATACACTGAAACATTATTTTGAATCTTTACTCCATCACCTATCTTGACATTGTTAGAAATATTTACATTTTGGCCTAATGAGCATTTCTCCCCTATTTGGGCTCCTTGTTGCACATGACAAAAATGCCACACTTTAGTTCCATCACCAATTTTAACATTTTCGTCTATATAACTACTCTCATGTACAAAATAACTCATATTCAAAACCTTCCTTTAAAGTCCATAGTACTGCACTTATCAACAGGAAGCTTCACACTCTTACCTTCAGAAGCTGATTTATAAATAGCTAAAACTAGCTCTAGAGCTCTTCTTCCATCTTCAGCTGTAACATACGGTTCTCTATTATCTTTTATTGCATTTATTACATCGGTATAAAGCGGATTATGTCCGAAACCATATACATTAGGTGGATTTTCATGATATTTTTCTTTAACTTCATTTGAATCATCCATATTGTCAGCAAACTGCCACTCTTCAATTAAATTAACCGATTTACCTCCTGCTTTAACTGTTCCTTTCTCTCCAAATATATATAGAGTCTCCTCTAAGTTCTTAGGGTATATATTTGTAGTGCCCTCAATAATTCCATAACTTCCATTGGCAAACTTTATTAATGCCATTCCTAAATCTTCTGCTTCTATAAAATCATGTATTAAATTTGAAGTCATTCCTACAACTTCTACAATTTCATCACCCATCATCCATCTTAAAAGATCAATGTTATGAATACACTGATTCATAAGAGCTCCTCCATCTTGTTCCCAGGTACCTCTCCATGGCGCTTGCTCATAATAATCTTTACCCCTATTCCATCGAATATGTGCAGTTCCATGAAGTAGTTTTCCAAAACGCCCAGCTTCAACTGCTTGTCTAATTTTCTGTATAGACTTATTAAATCTATTCTGATGGCAAGCACTTACTTTAACATTCATCTCTTTCGCCTTCATAATAATTTGATCTACTTCCTCAAGAGATAATGCTATAGGTTTTTCAATAATTAGATTAGCACCTGTTTCTATACAATTTAGCGCAATCTGTCCATGTTTTCCGCTTTCCGTACAAATAGCAATAAGCTCAGGTTTCTCTATTTCAAGCATTTTTTTATAATCTTTATACTTATTAACTGAACTTGGCAAATCAAATTTTTTTATAGTATCTTCCATCTTTGAATCATCTATATCGCATAAAGCAACAATATCTAAATTATTTTCGATAGCTGCTGCTATGTGATTTGGTGATATTCTACCACATCCGATTAAAGCATATTTTAATCTCAAGTTTATTCCTCCTAAAGCAATTCAATATTGTCTCTATCTTCGACATTTTTCATTACATTCTTGGTATCAAAAACTATTTTTGCATGTTCATGAACAAACTTATAATCAATGTTTGTATGGGCTGCTGTAACAATAACAAGGTCAACACTTTTTATAAGGCTATCCGACAACTCCGGCTCGCCTTTCTTTAATACTCCATTATTGGGATACTCAGGAATATAAGGGTCAAAATATACAACTTCTGCCCCCTCTTTTTCAAATTCTTCTATCACTCTAATTGCTGGGCTTTCTCTATAGTCATCAATATCCTGTTTATATGCTACTCCAAGAACTAAAATCCTAGATCCATTTATAGCCTTTTTATACCTGTTTAGTATTCTGCTTGCTCTCTCCACACAGTATTCCGGCATCCTGTCATTTATCATCATAGAAGCTTCAATCATCGAGGTATGAAAACCATACTCACGAGCTTTCCATGAAAGATAATAAGGATCTAAAGGAATACAGTGACCGCCAAGACCCGGGCCCGGATAAAACGCTTGAAACCCATAAGGTTTTGTTTTAGCTGCATCTATTACTTCCCATAAATTTATGCCCATTTTATTGCACAAAATTGCAAGTTCATTTACAAGTCCAATGTTTACATTTCTATATGTGTTTTCAAGAATCTTTTCCATTTCGGCAATAGCAGGAGATGATACTCTGTGAATAGGTGCCTCTAAAATACTTTCATATAGTGTTGCTGCTGTATCCGTGCATATTGGTGTAATCCCCCCTACTACTTTAGGTGTATTCTTTGTTTTATAAATTAGATTTCCAGGGTCAACACGCTCTGGTGAAAATGCAAGATAGAAATCTTCCCCACACTTTAACCCCGATGTTTCGAAAATGGGTTTAAGAAGCTCTTCAGTTGTACCTGGATATGTCGTCGATTCAAGTACTATCAGCATATCTTTATGCATATAAGGAACGATACTCTCTGCCGAAGACTTAACATAGCTAATATCTGGTTGTTGATGGTCATCAAGAGGTGTCGGTACACAAATACATACACAGTCTGCCTTCGCTACCTGCGCAAAATCAGTAGTTGCAGATAAAAATCCGGATTTTACAATTTCTTTAAGATCTTCAAACACAACATCTCCAATATAATTTTTCCCTGAATTCACCATCTCAACTTTCTGTTTTTGAACGTCAAATCCAATTGTTTTATAACCAGCTTTTGCTTTTTCAACAGCTAAAGGAAGCCCAACATATCCAAGTCCCACAACACCAAGCGTTGCTGTTTTATTGAGTAATTTCTCTTTTACTTTGTTCATAATTATTTACCTCCATTTAGGATTGCTTTGCAAATGTGCTCAGCAGCATTACCATCTCCAAATTGCTGCTTTTGTGTGTGCTGTATGCATGTTAATTCCCTGTTTACTGTTTCTACAATCGTATTAACCTCAATTTGGCTTAACATATTCCAACCATTATCAAGTGTTTCAACCCATTCTGTCTGGTCTCTCAGTGTAGTACATGGAGTCTTAAGAAAATATGCTTCCTTTTGAAGCCCCCCTGAATCGGTTAAAACCATATAGGCATTCAAAGTCAAATAAAGCATCAAAAGATAGCCTATTGGCTTAATAACAACAATATTATTTTTAGTAATACTTAACTCCTCAACAAATTTTTTAGTTCTTGGATGAAGCGGAAGAATCACTGGCTTATCCATCTTCTCAAAAGCATAAAATATCTTTCTTAACTTATCTGGATCATTCGTATTTTCTGCTCTATGAATGGTCGCCAAGTAATATGCCTTTTCATTAATATCTATTGGCATATTATTTTCTTTCATTAATTCGCTTAACCAATAACCATTGCTATATTTTCTCTTTGAAATATCAATATTTCTGCAAACAGCATCATACATTATATCTCCAGTATTAATCACACCTAATTCAATGCCTTCTTTCCACAAATTATTCACTGCTGTTTGAGTCGGGCAAAGAAGCAAACTAGAAATATGATCTGTAAGAATTCTATTTTGCTCCTCCGGCATTAATTTATTATAACTTCTGAGTCCAGCTTCTACGTGATATACAGGTATATGCAATTTGCTGGCTGCTAAAGCACCTGCTAATGTAGAATTTGTATCTCCGTATACAAGCATTCCATCCGGCTTTTCTCTTAAAATTATTTCCTCTATTCCTTCCAGCATTCTTCCTGTTTGCATGCCATGACTTCCGGAACCGACTCCCAGATTGTAATCCGGTTTTGGGATCCCCAATTCATGGAAAAACACCTCTGACATATTATCATCATAGTGCTGTCCTGTATGAATCAAAATTTCCTTATTATCTTTTCTAAAAACTTCTGAAAATGGTGCTGCTTTAATAAATTGCGGACGAGCACCAATTATCGTTACCAACTTCATATAAATGTAGTCCTTTCAAGTTTTTTGTCATAAAATAATAGTATATAGCTCAAGTTTCCAAAAACATTATTTGTTAATCTTACATATCAATAGTAACTATGAAAATTTTACTTAGGTCATTTCTAGGTCATTTCTAAAAAATCACTTATTAATATTTGTAGTACAATGCCTCTCAAATTTTTGAAATGACAATTGATCAGCTATTTTGTGGAATTTCCTTATTTAAGTCTATTCTATAACAAAACCATACTAACTTCATTATAATATGATAATTTTACAATTAATTCAACAAATCACATTATAATTTCTAACCATTAAAATCTTTCAAAATTGTTTGTTATTCAATTAACAGCAAATCACATTTCCCCTTATAATAAAATTTCCCCAATATTTGTTAACATATTATTAGTCGTATTTATTCCATTGTGTATTATTACCCACATCTAATTCCACCATATTGATTTAGTCTCTACCAAAGAGAAAAATAACAATCGTTATAATTAAGTTAATCAAGCTAGCAATTAGCATTCCTAACGCAAATCCCTTTAATCCCAATATGGAATTTAGTGAATAAACGGCTATAACATAAACTATTAAATTAAAAAAATTAATAATAATTTGCCAATTGATATTTTTAAATCTCAGTATTACCGGGTTAATCACTGAACTTATTGCTCCAACTATAGCCGTTGCACTTGTAATCCAGACCAACTCCATAGACGCTTCTGCCCATTTAGGATATAACAAATTTAACAAAGGCACACTAATAAAAATAACTATAATATAAGAAAACGCTCCCAATATTGAAACATAAAACAAACTTTTCAAAAACTTTTTTGTGCTAATACTATCCATCTTTGATAAGTAGGATAGCATAACGCTACTAACCGGTGTTATCACCATATAAATCAACTTTCCTAAAAGTGTTGCTGAATAGTAAACTGATACCGCTGATGCTCCAATCAATGGATATAGAACTAGTTTGTCTGCATAATTTGGTATTGATTTCATTAACGTAGAAATAAATAAAACAGAACTCTTATAAAATGTCGAACTAAAATAGACAGTAGTTTTCATTTTCTCTCTACATATATCACCATTTCTGACTACATATGTCAAGCTTGAAATAGCTCCTACAATATATATTAACTGCCAATATCCAAGTAACTTAAATAGTAAAAATCCAAGTAAGTAACCTATTCCCAATACTATATTATTTATGAATATCCCTTTATAATTAAGCACCAACCTAAAAGTTACAATCAGATATTCTCTTAATAAGGAAAGAGTCGCATATAGCAAAAATAAAAGAGTATCCCACCCCGAATCAAAATTTTTATAATATATTAAACCACATATCATAATTATTATATTTATAAAAATACTTGCGAGTAAAATAACATTAAAGTCTCCCTCTAAACCATCGTCTTTATACTTCTTATCAAGAAGCAATCTCACATTATTTATTACATTACCAAAAGGAACACTAAATAGTGTTGCCAAACTGATAAGAGTTAGTACTTTTCCATATTCAACCTCTCCCAAATCTGATGCAATCAAAGGAAGGATTATCAATTGAAGAACCACAATTGGCAATGCTGATGCAATTATATTTAATATCGAATCTATAATAATTTTTTTCTTTAGCATTTTTTGATTCCTTTATCGTTTTTTCATTACCTAGTTTAAATTTTAAGCTTAGTATGGAGTTATTTTTCAGCTATACTAATTGTTTGTTTATCCTTGTCATTATATAAGTACAAAATGGTTATAAACACCAGTAATCCACCATTAAGCATACTTGTCAATAATCCCATATTAGATAGCGAAAACATAAACAATACTATAAATACCTTTGCAACAGATTCTTTAAACGGTGTATTAGCTAATGAATCAATAACTCTCAAAACAATTCCAAGAATAATTGAGAAAAATATCATCCCAGGTATTCCAAAATTCATATATGCATCTCCTAAGTAACCTGTATTGGGCCAATTGTTTGAATAGTATGTTTGCCCAATTAGTTTTATAGGATGAATTGAATATATTGGCTCTTTAAAAGCAAAACTTAAAATTGAATGTGATAAAAGTACTAATCCATTTTGTGAAAAATACTCATAATATTGAAAACTTATTTGTGCCGGTAAAAAGAATATTCTACTTACTATCATTGATGGCAACATAAGATTTCCAGATAATTTGAATATAAATAATACTGCTAGCACTCCACACGATGTTAACAATGCAACAGTTTTACCTATCTTTAACTTTCTTTTTCTAAAAACAAAAATCAATCCAAATATTGCAAAGGGATAGAACAAAAAAGTTTTATGTGATGATAATAAATAAAGCACTACCTGTAAAAAAGAAACTGCTATTAAAGACCACTTCTTTCTACTATAAAACGCTATGATTAATACAAAAATATTTACAATTGATCCCAGCCAAGGAACCAGATAATCCATAAATCCATACCCATAATTCACATTACCTCTAACATTATAGACTTCATTGAAATCAAAAAGTCTTAAAGAGGGCATTCCATTAAATCTTATTAACAACCCATATACAACTACCAAAGTTAAAATAAATCCTGCTTTTAGGAAGCCGTTTAAATTATAACGCAAACTAAATGAAACTTTTGTTATAGATCTTAGCGTAATATTTAATATTAAAAATGATACAACAACAGAATAAAAATAAATCCTCGATTCGTTTTTTAAAGAATACAGCGTTATTATAGGTATAATCATCACAATATTCAGTATACTGACGGAAACATTTGAAGGATTGCCTTTTTTTGGTATAACAAAATAAATTAAAAGTACTGCAAGGTTTGACTCAAAATACTTTAGTAAATTGAAGTCTAAATGAAATCCAAGATACTCATATTTAGGATATAAAAAATAAAAATAACTTATCTCAAGAACTGTTTTGAAAATGAATAGCGAAACTAAGTAACCTATACTTTTTTTCATTTTCTGTAACACTCCTTTTTATAACATAATCTTATACAACCTATCATTTCATTACCTAACTTTCATATATCTTTAATAATTTATCAACGTTACTTTCCCATAAATAATTAGTACTTTCATTGCTCATATTGTTTCTTACTTCTTCAAGTACAATATCATTAGAAACTAAAGATGAAAAAATGTTCCTAAGATTTAATTCCATATTATCTGATTCAACGCACCAACCAAAATTTTTATTTTTTATTATATCACCAAACTCTGAGTTATTGTAGGAAATCATAGGAGTTTTAGTAATTATACTCTCAAAAAATTTGTTAGGTAACGAGATTATTGAATCTTTCATTGGATAGACTAAATAAGTAATGTCTATTCTAGAATACAAGTCTTCCAATTGTGCTATGTTGTACTCCCCAAATATTTCAATATTATTATAAGCTTTCTCCTCTGTATACTTTATAAACTCATTCAACTTAGTTCCCCTACCAGCAATAAAAATACTTATAGCTGGGAATTCACTAGCCACGTCTGCTAATATTTTCAACTCATCAATATATCTTACTGCACCTATAAATCCAACTACAATTTTCTCACGTTTCAACTTTCTTATGTTTTCAAAAGAGCTTCTCAATGGTGCATTAGTAATAACTATTGGATTAGTTTTCTTTTCATACAATAATTTCATATTGGGTGTTACTACAATATGATGATCGACTTTATTTAACACAATTTGTTCAACTATCTTAATTCCTTTTGCAATAAGTTTATTAAAATATCCTTTTCTTCCTTCAAAGTAAAGATAGAACAAATCATGTTCATCATATATTAAATTTACTCTAGAATTAAATACTTTAACACAATAACCAATAATTAGACCATCAAAGTCATGACAATGCAAAAAATCATATCTACAATTATTTATATATTTTTTAACTTGCTTTATAAAGTTAATAAACCCTTTCATCTGCTTAATACCAGTACCAAATGTAGCATTTGCATAAAATCGTCTAATTTTTATGCCATCCATTTCTTCATATGCTTTGTTCAAATTCTTATTTTCCCTGTCCCATGCTAATATTTCAATATCATGACCTGAGTCCGCTAAAGTCTTTGCTTCTTTATACACTCTTGGGTCAGGGTCAAACGAATTTGTCAAAATCATTTTTATTATCATATATTCATTCCTTTCGCTTCGCTCAGGACACAAAACATAATGAAACATCTCTTTCAAACTAGTCTCGGTGTAATGCCCTTTAATTTATTTAATATTTGCATACTTTCCAACTGCCCCTAATATATGCCTTACCATAAAATAAGCAGATCCAATAGGATTAATACCAACAAACCTAAAAACTTTGTAAGTCATTTTAATTGTCCTAACTTTATTACCGGACTTTGAGTTTCGAGAAATTCTGTAGATTAATAATGGCTCATTAATTCCATATGCTGTCACACCAGTTTTCAATATTCTAAGCCAAACTGCATAGTCTTCATGCATATCATCTTTTTCCATTTTTATTACTTCAAAAAATCTTTTATTTATCAAAACAGATGAACAAGAAATAATATTTTGATTCCTAAGTTTTTTATAGTTTACACTTTCAGGAACTTTAAAAACTCCTTTGTAAGGCTTCCCTTCCTCATTAATAAAAGAAGATCCTGTAAACAAAAATTCTGCTGCCTTTTCTTCTGCTACCTTAATCTGCTTTTCTAATTTTGATTCTTCCCACATATCGTCACTATCTAAAAAGGCAATCCACTCACTAGATGCAATAGATATACCTCTATTTCTAGTTGCAGACACTCCCATATTTTTTTCATTTTTTATAAACTTAATCCTAGAATCCTTATTTTCAAGCTCTTTAATAATATAACCTGTTTTATCTTTTGACCCATCATCAATTACTATTAACTCCCAGTTTTGATAGGTTTGGTTAAGAACTGAGTTAATAGCTCCCTCAATATATTTTTCGCAATTATATGCAGGCATTACAATACTAACCAATGCTTCATTACTTCCCTTTGTATTCATTTCCTTCTCCCCTCTGTCAATATGATGGATGAACGAAACTCACATATATTATAATTACTTTTATAATCGGACAAATTCTTAATATAAACCAAGTCGCCAAATACCTTATTCACCATCTTCACTTTCAGTAAACATAATAAAGGATTGAACAATTTCGTCAATCTTATGTTCTTTCCATGGGCTTCAGCAATTAACCTAACCATTTCACTGGTATTTACATACTCTTTGTTTTGTGGAAAAAACAATCCAACGCTACAATTATCAATTAATTGCTTAATAAATTCGGACAAATTATCTATATAAACCATGCTTCGCTTATTATCTACATTAGGGAAAATCGGTGTCTTGAGCGCTAGATTAGCTAACTTAGGATAATTTCCTTTACACCCATTACCGTAAACCATAGGTGGTCTAATTATAGCAATAGCAAAGGAATCATCTGCTAATTGATTAATCAACTCTTCAGCTTCCATCTTTGACTTTCCATATGCACTGTTTGGATTTAAAGGTGTATGTTTATCTATTACCCCTTTTTCAATTCCATACACACTCATAGAACTTAAAAAAACAAACTGCTTTACACCCTCTGTTTTAGCCTTCTTTGCTATCTCATACGCTAAATCCCGATTCACTTTAAAGTAAAGATTCTGATTTTCCTTTGTTTCTTTAATATGCGCGATACCAGCTACATGAAACACAACATCAAATCCAGAAAAATCCTTCTCTTTCCATGAACTTTCTTTTGTATCAATAATCTCAACTTTATATTTAGACTGTTCTTTTCTTAACCAGTTATCAAAAGCAGTTCCTATATAACTGTTTTTTCCAGTGATTAGTACCCTCTTCATTTTGTCAACGTCTCCTTAGCCTTCGAATTCGAACCCTCAGTTAACTTCGATATCGTCCCCGTTCCACCTTCAACAACACCATCGGATTTCAAAACTGAAAAGACAGTACCAAAAAAACATTTAACATCTATAATAAAACCAATATTATCAGCATACATCCCATCCAATTTCGCCTTTTCCTCAATTGGCAATTCATCTCGCCCATTAATTTGTGCCCAGCCTGTAAGACCAACCGGCACATCGTTTGCACCATACTTGTCCCGCTCTTCAATAAGATCATATTGGTTCCACAAAGCAGGGCGGGGTCCAATTATGGACATCTTTCCAGCCAAGATATTTATGATTTGTGGCAATTCATCAAGACTCGTTTTTCTCAAGAATTTACCCACTCTGGTTATCCATTGCTTAGGGTTTTCAAGCTTATGAGTTGGCATATCTTTAGGTGTATCAATTCGCATGGTACGAAACTTTAAAATGTTAAAATGTGTTTTGTTAATCCCCACTCTTTTTTGCTTAAATAATACTGGACCTGGTGAATCTAGTTTTATAGCAACAATTATTAGTAAAAAAAGTGGCGATAACATAACTAATCCAATTAGAGCCAAACAAAAGTCAATTACTCTTTTAACCTTTAAATACATTGTTAACACCTCATCAATTCATTAGCTTTTAGCTTTTGTTATTCTAATGTTTTTTATCTTATATTCCGCATTAATATATATAATAAGCCTATTATCATTTAGCTCAGCTGGAGTAAAAATCTTTGCTGAAAAAACATTGTCTTTCAAATACATTTGTTCAGTTTTGGTTGTTATTCCTTTAACAGCAAAAGGAATTGACTCAATATCTTCTTGATTAGAAAGTTCAACTTCAATAAGATACTCTGTGTTTGCTTCAAAAGCTAAACTCTTTGAACTAATATATGAGCTCTTGCTCAAGTCCTTTCTTCTTACACTTAGAACTCCTTCTGAACTAACCTCTGCTTCATTATTATCGCTAAAATTCCATTGGTCTGGGTTATTATCACTATTGATGTCCATTTCAAAAACACTCTGAAATAACAAATCTTCTATATCTATTTGACTATCTCCATTCTTACTCTTAATATAGTAAGCCTTCTCAATATATTCCTGTGTAACTATATTGAATACAAATGGTTTCAGATTTGAACTATTAACTAGCCTAGCCTCATCTATTATGTTTATTGTATTATCAATATATTCAAGCCCTTTTTCATTGTTTCCTTGCTGAAAATAGTTTATAGCAGTTGCATAGCAAGCATTCGCTTTATACTGCCATTGAGAAGGAACCAATCGTTTTAACTTTATCGAGTTGTTAATATAATCGATTCCTTTTTCCTTCTCCGTAGTATTTAAATAGTATATACCTAAATTCAACGAGAGGTCAGAGTTATATTTAGACTGATCTTCAACTCTTTTTATTAATTTTTGCGCCTTAAGCATATAATTATTTAAAACAGATTTTTCCTCACTATCCATGATGTCATTACTTTGTTTCGATACAGTTCCTAATTTCTTAAGAATTAAGTCAACATAGCCTAATCTTATATCCGGTTTTGATGAAATTGGCGTATAACCAGTAACATATTCAGTATTCAGAAAATCAAGCGAAGTTGCTCTATCCATTAGTTCTATTGCTTCATCTATCTTATTTTCTTTATAACTATTCAATGCTTTATTTGAATAGTTATAAGCATTATAAAAAATGATTGGATACACTAAGACAACAATAGTCAATATTATTACAATTGCTGGGTAAGCATTCAAACCCTTTTTAAATCGGTCTCTTAATCCATTAATAGTAAATTTCAAATCTGAACTAGTTTTATTTTTGATTTTTTTCCTATCTTTTGGTCCTTCAAGCAAAAAAGAATTTCTAACTTCTGAGTTCAATATAGCAATTAATGCCCATGCAAGTATATAAATTGATGACAATGAAAAATCAAAGTCCATCCCTGCATGAAGAAATAAAAACACAACTGCGGTAAATACCCCTGTATTTATAATTTTTCTGTTTATACTTTCTGCTTTATCATTCTTATATAGTTTTATAAAAGCAATCACAATATATATAAATAATAAAACTAAAAGTGTTACTCCTATCAGACCGGCCTCTACAGCTACCTGTAGTGGATAGTTATGCGTCTGGGTAGACCAATACAAATATGATTGATATTTGAAATTAAGAATACTCCAAGCTCCACCTCCAGCACCAAGTAACCACCAATCTTTAAATATCTTAAAACCATCTTTCAAAAATGTAATTCTATTATTAAAACTAGTATCACTTTGTATATTTTCAAATCTTGACATAATTGATTCTGCAAAAGAATACTTACGCTTTAATATCAGGTTCTTAACTTCTTCTCCATTAGCATCATATATCTTAGCATCATAAAATATTGCACTAGTACCTGAGTAATAGTTTTGGAATTGAATACTAACAATTCCACTGCTCTCAGGAACAAAAAATTCAATCTCTTCTTTTTCAACACCCTTAGTCTCATTAAATATTTCATTTAATATTACTAACTCATTATCAGTTACTTTTCCACTTTCGTTTATACTCTTTATATATACCCTATAAGCATAAGCAGCCTTATCGTTTATTGAACTTGCTTCTGCATTTAAAATAAGCTTATACTCTTGACTTTTACTTAAATTTACTATTTTGGTCACTCCAATAAACCCTTCCTTTTGATCAGAAGAATGGCTTAATTCCAGTGGTATTGAAGCATTAAAAATATAAGTAGTAACAATAATAACTACAGTAACTAAAACCAAAGAACCTATTGCAACTATCTTAAAATTGATCTTTCTAAAAGTTTTTATCACAAAATCGTCTGTCATTCTTATAAAAAACGCTAATAAAGCACCTGCAATAACTAAAGGCCAAATGTATATCTTAGATGATTCTCCAAAAATAAATTTAGATAGAATCAATGAAGATCCACCTGCAATAATTCCTAATGTAATCAAGTTATATAATCCATTAAGTTTTCTCTCCTTAGGAATTAGAATTATAAACATAATTACAGCAAGAACTAATAAAATATAAACTCCTCGGCTCACAGTAAAAATCAATGTTGTTAACAGAATAAAACTTATACAACTTGACAATGACTTGATCCATTTACCTGAAGTCATTGTCAAACTAATTGATACAAAAAACACGGCCAGTAAATATGATGCAAAAGCATTAGGATACTGCATTGTAGAGTGTATTCTTCCATCAACAAATAATCCAAAAAACTGAAAGTTCAAATTTAAAAGTTTAAAAAAACTATTAAGAATATTTACTATTGTACCTCCAGCAGCACTATCAATACCAATAATGCTTAATCCCATAGCTGATGAAACTACAACCCACAGCACAATCGCTTTTTCTTTTTCCGTTTTAATCAAATCAGATAGCATATAAAACACAACAAAAAACATAGCGTATTTTAAAAACTCAGAAACCGCCAACCTTTGGCTTACCGCAGTAAATGATGATAAAAAGTATATAAAAACTATTCCAAATGCTGTATACTCAATAGGCGTCTTTAAAAAGCTACTATCTTTATTAATCCACTTATATATCCAATATATTGCAAACAGCGAAAAAAGGATTATTTGTGTTATAAACTGCTCAGGCTCAAAGTAAAGCCCTCTTAAATAAGGAGAATAAAACATTACAAATAATGTTCCAATTAGAATTAACAACTTGAATAGTTTATAATTCTTTCCTTCTTCTATAGCTAAATTACCGTATTTGTTTTTTCTCGATTTTATACTTTTAGAACCACTTTTCATAACTTTCTCCTCACAATACAATGTCATCTTCCTTTTAAATAGAATCCATTAAATCAATATAATTGCAGTTAATTTGCTTAACCAGATATATTTTTTCCGGATGCCACACAAGTACAAGTAATTCATGCACTTGAGAAAATTCTATTACCTCTTTAAAATTACTTACAAATTTATACTCGGTTCCTTTTTCACTTAATTTCTTCTCTACAAATTCATAGATTTCGTCTCTCTCACCAAAAAGTATAATATAATTATCTTTACCTATAGATTCCAGAATTTCATCTATTTTATTACTGAATGCTTTAATAAAAGTATACGCTTCCAAAACATATCTATATGTCGATTCTGCTTTTTTCTTTAACCCCTGTGATGTTAGTTTATATATCCTTGTCTTTTGTGTCAGTTTATCAACATTTAATATGCCTCTATCAACTAATTCCTTTATCAGTAAATTTACACTACCTAATGATATTCCTGTCGCTTTTGCCATGTCACGCTGTGTCAATTCAGGATTTGTGTACAATTTTCTTAACAAAAGCAATTCTTTTTCCATTACTACCCCTCTATTTTATTAATTAATTTTGTAAATGCGCTTATAAAGCAACGGTTTAATCTGCAGTTTTAGCACTTTTTTTCATATACTCTTTAAAAAATACAATTACAAATCCTATACAAAAGCCAAAAAAAGAGCTAATTACAACTATTAACAACTTGTTTGGATCAACAGGATTTTTTGGTGGTATTGCCTCTGATACAACTACTATACTAGACTCACCTATCTTAGCTGATTGCTTTATCATTGCTTCCTTATATTTCGACTGATAGGCATCATATGTTTCTTTATTTAAATCCATTTCATGTTGTAATAGTTCATATTCCTGCTGTTTTACGGCTAACTCTGCTTGTAGGGTTTCAATTTCTTTTTGCAGTTGAGTAATTTCCTTTTGTAAACTCGTGCTTTTTGCAGTGTAGGAATATACTTGAAGCTCTAAATCATTTACTATTTGTGCTAACTTAATAAATACTTCATTAATTTGTTCATCATTTAATGTAAATTTTGAAATATCTTGTGTGTTAAGCCCTGTTTTATCCTTTATTAATCCGCTTAGCAACTCATCATTTAGTAATGTTTTACTTGTTACCAAAGTTTTTGGAGTATTTTTCAATAAACTTTGTGCATGCTGTAAAGATGATTTAAATGCTGCAATATCAACTCTTACCTGTGCTGCAAATGTCTTAAACTCAGTTATTTTTTCAAGTTTTCCATCAAGCTCCAATTTGAGTTCCTCTGGTCCTCTTGGTCTAGCTAAAAATTCTTCAAGTTTTTTTGATGCTTGTTCCATATTTATTTTTTCTGTTACCATTTGGTCTTTTATAAACTTAGCTGAACTTTCAGCCTGTCTTTTATTTGTCTCGGTAACAAACTCTGTAAACTTATTACTAACTAAATTAGCAATTTTTGCAGCCAACTCAGGATTTGGATCTTTTACACTTATGTTTATAAGGTTTGTCTTATCAATAGCCTTAACAGATATTTTATTTGCAATAACACTTAAAGGAACGTTTTCAATACCAAGCTCTTTTCTCAAATACTGCAATATGACCGGAGCTTTTACTTGTTCTCTATATGTGTCTATTGTCATCTGAGGATATTGTGACAAAGATGATACAAGATCAGTAAAATTATTATCATCTTCTTTTGCTGACATATTTGTAATTGGTGATATCATTAACATAGTCTGTGACTCATAAACCGGTTCTAAAATAAAAAGGGCAACTATTAGACTTAATACAAAACAAACAGCAGTAACTATAGATATAACACGCTTTCCTTTAAAAATAATTTGAACAATTTCTACAAAACTTATTTCCTCCATTACTTTACCCCCATAAATCTATTATTATAACAGACAATACCAATTCTAGTATAAATCACTTATAATTATCGTGTTCATTATATGAACACCTTAATTCTACATAAATAATTTCTACATGTCAAATAGAAATATTACTAACATTACTAAATTTAGCATTTATGGTTTGTAGACAGATAAGGTCATACCTATGGTTGGCACTATGAAAACCCGTTTCGGATTTTCACCGACGATAGATCAACGTTTTTATGACCACCAATCACTGACCACCCGTAGAAAGGGTGGTTTATTGTTTCACACGCTTTACGCGCTCAACAGGCTGAAGCCCATAAAAATACTGGTGGGGTTACCCCCACCAGTTCAATTTACTCAACCGTCTGTGTAAAATCAAAATCATCAAGTGCATTGCCCGAATAATCCGCGATTGTAGCTTTAGACGCTCTATAGAATATGACTTGAACTTCATCACCCCTATAATTTTCCTCCACTACAACCTTAAATCTTGCAGAAGTTTCATCTACATCAGTATCATTATTATCCTTACCTTCTGCATGATAATAATAAATCTTTGCATCTACTGTTTTGCCATTGACCTTAACCCTAAATTGAAACAAATCATTCTGATTAAGCTGATCTCCATAATTAAGTCTCAAATTCTCCGACAATTCAATGAACACTACAGTGCCAGTATCTCTCTCATACTGTGCTGAAGCTATTGACTTTGCAAGCGGCTTAAAGTCTTCGCTAACTTTAATTGTAGATGCTATAGTTAATTTTTGTTTAAATGTGTTTTCTGTATCTATATCTTCTCTATCTTCCAATCCTAAATAAAGTGAATTTCCATTAAATGTTCCATTAGACTCAATATCAGCATTAACAGATAAGGAAATTTCACTTTTGTCGGAATCATATAAGGCATCCCATGCAGTTATTACTATGTCCTGCCCTCTATCGTCCCTTCCGGCGGCAATATAAAAGTCATCCGGTTCTAATGTAGCAGGATTTATTGATCCCTTAATTCTCAAAACTAAAGTGTTTTTATCAGTTACAACAGCAGAAGTTATTTCCGGTGCATTACTATTATCCGTCTTGAAATCCTTGCTAGAAACACTTTGTGCTTTCATCTCATTTCCTTTAATATCTTTAACTGATTCTACCTGTATACGTGAAATCTTACTTACTAACACAACTTCCCTGTCTTTATAATCATCTTCATCATCTGAGAAGGTGATACATACTGTTTGATCATCAGACAATAAATCTATATCTACTGCATTCTTTTCTAATTTCCTAGATATATTATTAACTGTATAGTAATAGTTTGAATACTCAGTTGCAGAGCGTTCTTCTACATCTTCATTAAACTTAACAAAGATTTGATTATCATTATTATTAAGATAAACACTTGAAACTATTGGTGCACTATTATCTGCAACAGTTAGGTTTACAGTCTTTTTTATTATCTCATTTTTTAATGGATTCAAATCTGTAACTTCTCTTATCTCCAACTCATACTTTCCTGATTCAAACTTTTGATCATCCGCTCTTTTAATAACAAGTTTAGTCTTTACATTCTCATCATCGTCATTTTTATAGTATGTTGCACTTGTCAAATCTATTGTATCATCATCACTATCAGTAAGCTTAAACTTACCATACTTTGAGAATACTTCTTCCGAGAATTCAAGAACAAGTTCCTTTTGATTCTCTATAGTATATCCAACATACTCAGGCCTTGTAACATCATAATCTGGTGTTACAGCAAGTTTGATGTCTTTTGAATTGCCACTAAAATCACTCAGGTCTTCAATAATTATATTGCATCCTGATGCTGGCAAAGCATTCTCAACATCAAAATAAATTGTTAAGGTCATATTATCATCATCTAATTCTATTTTTTCTATGTTTGCTCCTGCATTTGTATCCACTTTATTCAATTCAGGTTTTTCAATTTCTTCACTGAAACTTATAACCACTTTTGTCTGGGTAGCACTTTTAATTTTAGCTGTAGGTACTTTATCATCATCTTCAACTGTAAAGCTTGTCTCATTATCTTCAACCATATAACCTGCATAATCATTTATTTTATCTTTAACAGTTAACTTATGCGAACCAGAAGATAAACGTTTTATCATGTTAATACTGATTGTTTTCTCGTCATTTGACAAACTCAGTTGAGTTGCACCAAAAAGTTTTTTGTCAATTGTATAACTAGAAAGACTTGTAGCATTTTGTACCGGCTCACTGAATGTAACTTTTATAAGACCGTTACCTACTGCAACAACATCGACAACTTCAGGAGTAGTTACATCTTTTACATTATCAATATACAATTCAACATCTTCATCAAGTCCTACCTCTTTATCAACGCTAACTTCAACGTCAGATTGCTGCTTAAGGGCGTTTTTAAGTAGCAGTGTTACTGTCATTTTGTCATCCGAAAGATCCGCATTTATTACACTATTGCCATCAACGCCATAGTTACTTTTATCCTTAACTTCGTCTTCATTCTCAACAGGTTTGCTGAATTTAACAATTACTTCTCTGAGGTTTCCCGACGAAATTGCCTTTACCTTTAATTCATCAGGAACAACTATAATCTTTACTTTAGCTGTAACTGAAGTACCGTTTATTGTGCCTGAAATAGTTTGCTCGCCAGTCCTTGATGTATCAACGTATGGCCAGCTTACACTTACATTTTCTTTAGTTCCGTCATCATATTCAGCTTTAACAGAAGTAGGTAATTTTGGTGAACCCCCTATATTAACTGTAACATCGCTAATCGCTTCTACTGACACTATCTTAGCATAATCAAGCCCGACTTCTTTAGCCTTTTGCGCTGAAACAATACCTTTTTCAACTAATTTTTTAAGTAATTTTTCACCGTTTGACTTATATTTAGCTTGCAATGTTCCATATGAAATACCTACTAATGAGTCTTTTGTCAATGTGGCATCGCTATTGAACATGTTGCCTTGTATAGAAGTTAAGCCACCTATTTCGCTTAATTTTGATGCAGCCCTGTCATATTGAAAATCCCCATTATAACCCAATTGCTGAAGAATTAATGAACAATAGGCTTTACCGTTTAATGCAGTTGAAGGTCTGAAGGTTGAGTCCTCCGAATAGCCTTTTACAAATCCTTTATCTACCGCATACGCAACCTGCTTTTTGGACCAGTCTGCAATTGAGCTAGAATCCCTGAATTTATTCAATATTGAGTTTGCCTTTTCAATCGTGAGTTTTTTTGCCTCATCCTCCTGACCAAACATTCTCAGAAGCATAACAACTCCGGTTTGCCTGTCTAGATTTGCTGCCAAATCAGGATCAAACCAAGATTCATTTATACCCTTGTAAAGCCCAAGCTTATTAAGTGCATTCGCCTCCTTCTCATAAATGAAAGCATTTGCTGAAACCGGCATTACAGTAATAGATGAAACCATCACAATTGCTATTAATGATGTTAATACTTTTTTAAATCTTTTCATAGCATCTCTACCTCCCTTTACAATCACTAACCATAGTTATAAAAAACTGGCAGGAGATAATCTCCTACCAGTCTTTGAGTAATCTTTAGTTAAATCTGATTACTATTTTGTTACCTTTTTACCCTTAAACTCAAAGTCTTTGAGTACATTACCAGCACTATCAGCAACTGTCGATCCATCTACTGCATTAAAGCTAACATCAACAGTTTTACCTGAATAGTCCTTACCACCTATTGTTATTACAAATCTAGCTTTTGATTCATCCAAATCCTTAGTCTTTTTATCATCGACTGAAGCTATTGGAGCAAGATACTTGATTTCCTTTGATACAGCCTTACCATCAGCTTTAACTACAAACTGCTGAAGCTCCGCAGTATTAAGAAGATCACCATTCACATAGTCTAATTCCTCATTTAACTCTATTGTTACAACAGTATTATCCTTATATACTGCTGATACAACTGATTCTGCTGTAGGATCATAAGCATCCTTAATTTTTATATCGCTTCCTAATAATTCTAACTTCATTTGGAATGCGTTTACAGTTTCAACATCAGCAGCCTTAACCATTGTCAAATAAAGATCATATACTTTTCCATCTTTTACGTACTTTCCAGCCATAGTTAAATCTTTGCTCATTGATAATTTTATTTCTTTATCATCCTTATTGAATTCAGCATCATAAGCATCAATTTCAATTTCTTCACTACCTTTTACTGCTGTGATAATGAAATCATCTACAGATAATGTCTTCTCATTTATAACATCATTAAGTGTAAGAACTATTGTCTCTTCGCCAGTTACCTTTGCTCCTGTAACCTGTGGTGCATCATTAGGGTCATAAGCATCGAAACTTGTAACTACATCTATTGACATCTTATTGCCTGCTGTATCTTCTACTGAATCAATCTGCAATCTTGAAATTTTTCGAACATTGATAAAATCGTCTCCGTCGCCGTTAAATTCAATGAATACAGTTCTATTATCTGACAACAATTCAATGTCAACGATATCCTTCTTAAGTGTAACTGTTTTACTCTTGCCATCTTTATTTTCATAATCAACAGCATAATTTGAGAACTCAGTTGCACTGTCTTCATCAAGATCCTCATTGAATCTTACATATAATGCGTTTACTTTAGGATCATCATTATAAACAACCGCTTCAACTTCAGGTGCTTCCTTGTCATCAACATCTATGGTAACAGTTATCTTCGCTATTTCATTTCCTAGCGGAGTATTATCCTCTACACCACTGATTGTCAATTCATGCTTTTCTGCAGCAAATACTTTCTTATCTGACCTTTTAAGAACAATTTTGTTCTTAACAGGTTTCTTATTGTCATCTAACTTATATTCAGGGGTAGCTAAGCTAACTTCATCCTTGTCTGCATCAACAAGTTTAAACTCTTCATCTTCTCCAAGCTTTACATCTTCGTCAAATTCGACTATGATCTGTTTTTGATCATCATCTATTGTGTATGAAACATACTCAGGTCTTGTCATATCATACTTAGGTTCAATAAGAATTGTAAAGTCTGTCTTGTTTCCACTATAATCTGAAAGATTCTTAATTGTCAACTTACCACCTGCTGTTGGTAATGGATCCTCCAAGTCAAAAACTATAGTATAAGTGATATCATCATCATCAAGCTTTGTCTCATCTTCTACAATTTCTGCACTTGTGTTAGTATCTACATCATCAATATCAGGTTTTTTAACTGGTTCACTAAAAGTAATAACAACTTTTGTTTGAGTAGCACTTTCAACTATTCCTGTTGGTGCTTCCTTGTCTTCAACAACAGTAAATTCAGTCTCATTATCCTCAATAGAGAATCCTGCATAGTCAACAACCTTATCTTTTACAACTAATTTGTGTGTATCCGCAGTCAACGGATTTTTAAGAGTTATGCTTACTACCTTACCATTATTTGATACTGTAGTGTTTGATGCCGCAATTGACTTACCGTCAATTGTATAGAAGCTTATGCTTTTAGCATTCTGTACAGGTTCACTGAATGTTACTTTAATAAGAGTATTACCAACTGCATCAACAGAAACAACACTTGGTATGTTTGTATCTTTAATATTTTTAATTGTCAGCTCTACATCCTCTTTAAAACCAACCTTTTCATCAATAGTAACATCAACATCTGCTTGTTGTGCTATTGTTTGCTCTATAAGCAATGTAACAGTCATCTTATCTTCTGAAAGGTCTGCGTTTTGAACAGTATACTTCTTAACCTTATAATTAGCCTTATCCTTAGCTTTATCAGCATCTGCAACTGGTCTATTGAAGTCAAGAACTAATTCTTTACGGTTACCAGAAGCTGCGCCAGTTACTTTTAATTCAGCAGGTACTACAATAACTTTAACTGAAGCTGTAATTGCAGTATTAGCTATTGTACCAGTAATTGTTTGCTCGCCATCTTTTGAAGTATCAACTGTAGGCCAAGTAACAGCTACGTCTGCTGTAGTTCCATTGTCAAAAGTTGCTGTAACAGTAGCAGGAAGTTTAGCTTCAGCTCCGATATCTACTGTAACGTCAGCTATTGCAGCTACTGATGTTACTTCAGCGTAAGGAATTTCAGCTTCTTTAAGATCTGCTTCTTTAATAGTTCCGTTTTCAAGCAATACTTTAACAAGCTTCTTGCCATCTGCTTTGTTTTTAGCTTGTAATGCTCCGTAGGAAATACCTACTAATGCATCTTTGTTTAATTGAGTATCACTGTTGAATAATGCTGCTTGAGAAGCATTTAATCCACCAACTTGAGCTAGTTTAGTTGCTGCTTGATTGTAATCAAACTCTCCATCGTAACCTAATTGTTGGAGCATCAATGAACTATAAGCTTTTCCGTTCAATCCAGCTGATGGTCTGAATGTTGAATCTTCAGCATAACCTTTTACAACACCCTTATCAACTGCATATGCTACTTGCTTTTTAGCCCAGTCTGCTATTGTTCCAGCATCTGTGAATTTAGCAAGCATTGAGTTTGCTTGTTCATCTGTAAGCAATTTTGCTTCATCTTCTTGTCCAAACATTCTGAGAAGCATAACAACACCTGTTTGTCTGTCGAGAAGTGTTTCTAAATCAGGAACAAACTCAGTTTCGCTTATCCCCATGTACAAACCAACTTTATTAAGTTGTACTGCTTCTTTTTCATAGCTATTTGTTGCAGCGAATGCAGGCACTAAAGCCATAGATGCCATCATAGCAACTACTACTAGTGACGCCAACATCTTTTTGAGATTCTTCATACTCTCAAATCCTCCTTGTATTGTTGTTTTTTTTGGGAAGCAGGCTTAAAACTTAAAGCCAGGCTACGCCTTATCCCTCTGTGTCTTAACCTGACCTATATTGCATTTTGCTCAAGACCGGCGCACTTAACCTATCTTGAATTCAAAACTAATTATATCATCGGCTTTTCAGTGAGTCAACATCTAGAATTCAAGTGTAAAGAAATTGTAATAGAATTGAAACAAACTTCATTCAAGAAATTTAATAGTATCTATACCATAGAAAACACTTGATCTGCTAGTGCGTTTGTCTTTTTACTTATGATTATTTCATTAGAAGCACTAAAAAATTATATCATATCTCAGCTAAGGCTGCAAATGAAGAAACACAACCAAATTAAATGAGTAGAAGATGGATTTTCTCAAAAAATGTTTTGTAACGCTTATGTAATAAGCCTTTTATAATAGAACCTTATAAAAGGACAGCTTCTTAACAGGCATCATGTAATACTATTGTAAGAAAACTAATTTAGCTTTTTAGACCATTTCAGAATTGTTTAAACAACTCATTGAATCTTTATTGATAGTAAATAAAAAAGTCTATATAAAAAGCCGGTATTCACCGGCTTTTGTCACGCTTTAAGGCATTATCTATTACTGAGATCTCTTTCGGCCATTTCAATAGCCTTTTTTACTATGTTTCCGCAATCTCTTGATGAAACAGAACCCCAGCCTTCATTTTCAACGATATTATATACTCCCAATTCTTTAGCTATTTCAGCTTTAAGATTTTCGGACATCATACCGCCACTTCTGCTCATAGTTCATGCCTCCTTTTATATAAGTAGAAACTTACTTATATATTTGATTTGCGTACCTTCATATTATTAGCTATCTTTAGAATAAAATTTCATGTAATTTTTTCAATAAAACCATTTCAAAAAGCAACTGGTCAATGGTTGTTTCAAAATAACTGATTTTATTTGGTCGGAACTATATATTGACAAATGAATTTTTTGAAACATATATCCTTATTTATAAAAATTCGCTTTAATGTGTTACGTTTTTTAACTTATGTTAATATAATAGATTAACCGCATTTTATTGAAAGAAAGGTGACAACAAATGTCCTATCCAGCAAGGGAATTATTAGCAAGGTTAATTAAATGCGAAGCCGGTGGAGAAGGTTTAAACGGAATGAAAGCTGTGGCTACTGTTGTTATGAATAGAGTTCATGTTTCTTATGGAGAGTACTTAAAAACTGGGCAAGGTGACCTGCGTAAGGTTATATTCCAACCACGGCAATTTACATGCGTTATGAGTACGGTATATGGTGAGTTAAATCCTCAAACCATATGGGCAACACCACCCGAACAGATTCACTATGATGTTGCTGATTGGGCATTAGCGGGAAATAAGCTTTCCGGAATAGGCGAATGCTTATGGTACTACAATCCCTTCAGTACATCATGTAGTTATATATTTCCCTCAACAGGAACTGGGAGATATATAACAAGAGTAAATCAACACTGCTTCTACAATCCTACACCATTGTATGCACAAACCTAAACATACCGCAGCGTAAGCTGCAATCAAAGTAGTAAAGTCCGCTACGGCAAACAGCGGAACAATATCTTTTCAAAAAGTGTCTTATAATGCTTACTCTATACAACTTCCAGGATAAATGTTTGCCAAACAAACTGACTTTTTGAGAAGAATTGTATATAAAACATATAATCAGGAGGTTATATTATGCCAAATTACTCAAATCAAAATGTGATGATGCCGAAAATGAACAGTTATATTAGTCCCTGTAAAAATTGCACCGGTACTACTGCTACACCATATACGCAGGCAGTACAACCAACTTCACAGATGCCAACAGGCATTCCTACAGGACCTATTTATAGCAGTCCGACTCCCATCCAGCAAGCTCCTTCAACACCTATTGCTCAAATGCCTGTAAGCGGTGAAGTTTTGATACCCGAAACAATTCTAAATACTGCATTTACTCAGGGATATCTGAGGACTCAACTAGGAAGACATGTAAAGGTAGAATTTCTAATCGGAACCAACATGTTTATTGACAGGGAAGGTACTTTAGTAGAAGTCGGCACGAGTTACATTATAATTCGCGAAACAGAAACCGATGATTTACTTTTATGTGATATGTACTCAATAAAGTTTGTAAGATTCTATTATTAGTATATACTAATTAAAAAAACTTCGTAACAACATGTTTCATTCTTTTTACCTCGTCGAATGAGGTGCAACAAACCGCAGCGGAAAATATTGTTTTCTTCAACCTCCGCTGCGATTTGTTTAATTAACTTTATTCTTTTGCCTCATAATAATTACTTTGTAGGCTTAGAAATTTCTGTTAGCGCCTCCGATACCTCCATATCAAATCTGTAATCAGTCGCCATATCTCCTAATGCCAATATCCCTACTAACTGATTGTTTTCAACAACAGGAACCCTTCTTATCTGTTGCTGAGCCATAATTTTTGACACTTCATCAACATCCATATCAGGTGTTACTGTAGTTACCTGACTAGTCATAACATCCTGAACCTTTGTGTCCTGCGGAATCTTTCCATGTGCAACATTTCTTACAACTATATCTCTATCAGTAACAACACCCACCACTTTATTCTGATCAAACACAGGTACAGATCCTACATTTAGCTTCTGCATTACTTGAGCCACTTCAACTACTGTATTAGATGGATTTACATATCCAACATGCTTTGTCATCTTATCTCTTACTTTCACATAATCATCCCCTTATTTAGAATTCAATAATATTATCTTCATTTATTATTTTGATAAACCTTGAATATAATGTTAATAAACATAACAAGGAACTTGTGAGTATAAATTTGTTATTTTAAAATTGCATTATTATCACTAATAAAAGTCTAAAAAATGATATAATAAATATAAATTGCTTCATTCTATATTTAAGTTGATTCTATTATAAAAGGGCGGAGTTTTATGCATCATAATTTAAAAATTTTACTTTTGTCAATATTTTTTACTTTAGTTCTATTTTTATTATTTTTTTTCAAGCCAATTTCAAACTACATTTATTATTCTATTTATGATAAAGAAACTCTATCAATAAATACTTCAGTTATTAATACTCCAATACACACTATATGTGCCGAGTCGTCCAATAGGATTTTTTTAAGAGCGAGTATAAAAAGCTCTGAAGGCAAGCCTATGAAGAATGCTCCTGTTAAAATCTTCATTGAAAAGGGAGCTGGCGAACTTTCATTAGAGAAAGGCTCGACAAATGCTCTCGGAGAATGTATTTTTTCTTATACACCTCCAAACTACTATGAATTTGGAAATACAAACTCTAATCCGTCAGCTAAAATAACAACACAGATTAGAAATTCAACCAAATTTTCTTCCATAAATATCAAACTTATATCAACTCCAATAGTTATGATCTACGGTTTTCAGGAATCAGCAGAAGTCTATGCCAATCTCAATGAATTTCTAGCTGATAACAAATATGACTGTAGTATCATGGAATACGATTCAAAGGCTGGCGTTGTAGAAGGTTCAAAAGTTCTTGAGAATTTCTTGTTACAAAAAAAGCAGGAGTATATGAATAATGGTATCTTAGTTAATAAATTTACATTAATTACCCACAGTATGGGAGGTTTGGTAGCAAGATACTATACAACAAGTGAAGAATATCTTAACCATGAAGATGTCAACAAAATTATTTTTACTTCTGTACCCCATAAAGGCTCATATATTGCGGCCCTTGGGCAAACCTTTTATAAAGATAAATCAATTAAGGATCTTGCCCCGGACAGCAACCTTTTTACGAGTTTTTTTGAATCGTCAATTAATAAAGGTCTTAATACCTCAATACAGGTTGCCAATATAACAAGCCAATATGACGAAGTTGTAACGGAAGAGAGTTCAAGTTTAGATGAATGGAAGGTCCGCACAGAGATGTTCAATATAGGTGAGAGTAATTTTACTGTGGATAGTATCTTAAGCGGTAATTTATTAAATGCACCTAACCATAAGGGAATTTTGAATAATAATAAGGTTTTTCAAAGGATATTGGAAATGCTAAATAGCAATTTGTCTTATCCTGCTGAAATGTTGAATTGAGAATTGAGCTAAATTTATCTCTACTTGCTAAATATTATTAAATATTAAATAGGTTCTATTCTATGCTTTATGACTTATGGACTTATGACTAAAATCTGTTAATTAGCAAAAAATGAGGAAAGCAAATGCTTTCCTCATTTTGAAATTACTATTAATTTGTCCTATCAACTTTGACTAATTTTATTTAACAGTAAAATTAGTTGGTTCTGTATTTGTTCCACTATAAGAAATATTGAAACCAACCGTTACTGTACCACCTGCAGGTATAGAACCATTATAATTGGCATTTGTTATCGATACTGCATTACCACTTTGATTATAAGCACAGTTCCATGCGTTTGTTATCTTTTGGTCCCCGGAGTAATTATAGTCCAAAGTCCATCCGTTAACTGCTGAGGAACCATTATTCTTTATTTCTATGCTTACTGTAGCACCTGTACCCCATGAGCTCTGGTTGTACTTAACAGAGAAATTACCTGTTGATGCTTGTGGTGTTGGTGTTGGTTGATTCCATGTAGGTGGTGCTGTTTGTACTGGCGTTGTTGTTTGTCCAGATGTTGATCCTAAATTTAATTTTGCTGTTATTGCTCTTAGGCTCTTATCTCCAAATGTTGCATTGCTTATTGTTGCTGTTGCTGTTGTTGCGCTT
>CAYXPB010000007.1:38934-46119 GCA_964466645.1 uncultured Acetivibrio sp.
TTGTTGTTGGTGGTGTTGTCGGTTGTGTCCATGGTGGTGTTGTTGGTTGTGTTGTTCCTCCACCATTGTTTAATGTTACTGTACCTGCATTCAATTTTGCAGCTACTCCACTTAAACTTTTATCTCCAAATGTAGCATTGCTTATCGTCACTGATGCTGTTGTTGCTGCTGAACTCAAAACCTTAAATGTAAGGTTTGCAAACACTCCACTTGTGCTTATATAGCCATCTGCCATTGTATAATCTAAGAATAATGCTTTTATTGACCCGTCTTTCTCTTTGTTTATTGCAAAGTTTGTACTTGGGTTTGTTACAATACTTCCTGCTGCTCCGCTTACATACTCTAGCTTGCTTGCATCATATGTGATTGTCATATCTGCTGTACTGATTCCACCTGATGGTACGTTTGCTAAACTTACTGGTATTACTACTTGCTCTCCTACATTTCCTCTTACTGAATCTACACTCACTGTAAAGCCTGTTGATGGCTGTGTTGTAGACTGTGGCGATGGTGCAGCTGTCTGCTGTGTTGGAGGTGTCGTAGGTTGTGCTGGATTTCCTGTATTTGCAGATGAAGAATTAACAGAAAAATTGCTTGGTTCTGTATTTGTTCCGCTATATGATATATTAAAACCAATTGTTACTGATCCGCCTGCTGGAATAGATGCATTATAAGATGCATTGGTAAGTGTCACGGAAGAACCACTTTGATTAAAAGTACAATTCCATGCATTTGTTATTTTTTGATTTCCTCCATATGAAAAGTCAACTGTCCAACCATTGACTGCTGAAGAACCATTATTCTTTATAATCATATTAACTGTAGCACCTGTACCCCACGAACTTTGGCTGTAGGCTACAGAAAAATTACCTGCTGAATTTTGAGGTGGATTTGTAGGTTGAGTCCATGGTTCGGTTGTTGGTTGAGTTGAAGCACCATTGTTTAGAGATACTGTTCCTGCCTTCAAGTCCGCAGATACTTTATTTAAACTTTTATCTCCAAACGTTGCATTTACTATAGTTACTGATGCATTGGTTGCTGATGAACTCAATACCTTAAATGTAAGGTTCGTAAATGCTCCATTTGTGCCTATGTATCCGTTTGACATTGTATAGTCAAGAAATAATGCTTTTATCGATCCGTCTTTCTCTTTGTTTACTGCAAAATTTGTGCTTGGATTCGTAACTATACTTCCTGCTGACCCACTTACATATTCGAGTTTGCTTGAATCATACGTGATGGTCATATCCGCTGTGCTGATTCCACCTGACGGTACATCTTTAAAATTTACAGGTACCACTATCTGCTGACCCACTGTTCCACTTACTGAGTCAACACTAACTGTAAATCCTGCTGCTTCTGCTTTTTCTGCCGGTAAAAATGTGCATAAAAGAAATGCACATAACGCGACACAAATGCATTTTTTAATTTTTGACACGTACATAAACTTTCCTCCTCAAAATAATTAAAATTTATATATATCCAAAATTCTTAAGTAAAGAATCCCAGATTATACTCATTATCTTTTATAGATACTCTAATAAATAATTAAAATAAAAACTCACCAATTGCTATTTCAAAAACTTTATTTTCTGTAATTTGGAACCTAAATAATGCATAGGTTTCTCTTTGAAATAGCCTAATTTCAGCTTTTAAATAATTATGTATTTATTCAAACAATCACTAAACAGATTCCACAAAAAATGATTATAACGCAATTTGTAATGTGTTATATACATAATAACCTTATTAGTCAACTTATAACATTTTAAATCTATATAGAATGTTGTTTTAAGAGCTACTTTGATATGCTGCATAATAGTTATTAATAATTTAAGAAAAGAATTAAATTTTTTCCAATTTACTTTAATTCTACAACATATCAATATAAATTCATATTAACATTATTTTTGATAGTGTAGTTATTTTTTTAAAACTATAACTATTCTTTTGACAACATAACTATTTTTTTTAAAAACTTCATTCCAATATAGTATATTCGTTACTATACCTGTTTTTTTGTCGCCCTCGTTAAAACTTTAATTATATTAATCTTTAACAAAAAAAGATATTCACAATTCTGTGGATATCTTTTAAAATAGAATATTGTATAAAGCCTTGTATAATCACATATTAAGGCAATAATTTTTTAACAAATAATAAAGTGTGGACACATTGTGGATAAACTTCAACTTTATCCACAGGTCCTTTTAAAACCACTTTTTTTATTTCTAGTCACTATTATTAAAAATCATATTTGAAATCTTTAGAATACTTTTAGCTTATTTTCATGCTAATATCAAAAGCATTTACTGAGTGTGTCAAGCTTCCTACTGAAATTATATCTACTCCAGTCTCGGCTATATCAACAACTGAATTTAAATTTACGTTTCCAGATGCCTCGACAATTGCTTTTCCATTTATTATTTTAACAGCTTCTTGCATAATGTCAAGACCCATATTGTCCAACATTATTATGTCAGCCTTTCCATCTATCGCCTCTAGCACCTCATCAATTGTCTCTGTCTCTACTTCTATCTTTATCGTATGCGGTATTTTATCACTTACAAGATCAATAGCTTTTTTTATACTACCGGCAGCTTTGATATGATTATCTTTTATTAAAACACCATCGGATAAACAAAATCTATGGTTTGTTCCTCCTCCAACTCTAACCGCATACTTTTCCAATACTCTTATTCCAGGAGTTGTCTTTCTAGTATCCACAACTTTCGCTTTCAGGTGCTTTATTTTATCTGCATATTCACGAGTTTTTGTTGCAATGCCAGAAAGCCTCTGTAGTATATTTAATGCTGTTCTCTCGCCTTTTAAGAGCGCACGGGTATTTCCGCCAATTGTTACTATAACATCGCCTTTATTTACCCATTGCCCCTCAGAAACATGTTTTTCAAATTTAACATTTTGATCTAATAACTCAAAAACCCTTTTTGCAATATCGAGACCGGCAATAACACCTGAATTTTTAGCTATCATCTTTGCCTCAGAGTTGGAATTTTCATCAATTATATTGTCAGTGGTAATATCACCTGATGGCATATCCTCTTTTATTGAATTTATAATTATATTATCTATATCTGATAAAGCAAACATATACGTACCCCTTCCTCATTATTATTACCTAAATTGATTAATTTATTTAGAAATTGATTTTATTATGTTTCTTTTCCAATTAATATTGTCAGTACTTTCAAAATCAATTCTATAATGAGCTCCTCTACTCTCTTCTCTTTCAATTGCAGCTTCTATGACAAGCTTGGCTAATAGCACCATATTCTGAATCTCAAAATCTTCTAAAGAAGCATTAGACATTTCTAAAATGGAATTATAATATTCATCTACTATACTTTTTGCTATTAGCATACCTTTTTTGTCCCTTATAATTCCAACATATTTTATCATTATATTTTGGATATCAAGTTTCATTTGCTCTCTATTAATTTCTTTTTTTACACGCTTTTTTTCATACTTTAGGTGAAAGCTCGTATCAACAGACCTACTTTCAGTTAATATTCTAGCAACTTCATCACCTATTTTATGTCCAAAAACCAATCCTTCCAGTAAAGAATTGCTTGCGAGTCTATTTGCCCCATGTATTCCACTGCAAGCAACTTCACCACACGCAAAAAAACCATTTATGTTGGTACGACCAAACTCGTCTGCTTTTACTCCTCCCATGCAATAATGTTCGGCAGGTGCAACCGGAATATAGTCTTTAGATATATCTATGCCATAAGTTAGGCAGGTTTTGTATATATTAGGGAACCTTTCTTCGAGATACTTTTTATCTTTAAAAGTTATGTCCAAATAAACATAATCTGAATTGGTTTTCTTCATCTCGCTAAAAATTGCTCTTGACACAATATCTCTTGGTGCAAGTTCGTTTAACTCGTGATACTTAGGCATAAACCTCTCACCTAAAGTATTTCTCAAAAGTGCTCCTTCTCCCCTTACTGCTTCAGATATTAAAAAACTTTTATTTTCCGAGTGAAATAAAACTGTTGGATGAAACTGAACAAACTCCATATCCATAAGTTCAGCACCAGCTCTATATGCCAACCCCACTCCGTCTCCAGTAGCTACCTCAGGATTTGTTGTGTTTGAATACAATTGTCCAAATCCACCCGCAGCATTTATTACAACATTTGAAACATAATAAACATACTGGTCACTATCTTCATCATAAGTCAAAACACCTTTACAAACATCAGTATCTGTTAAAAGGTCTATCGCAAAAGTTCTCTCTTCTATTTTTACATTTTTCCTTGTTTCAACCACTGAAATCAACTTATCGCAGACCTCTTTACCTGTTGTGTCTCCTGCATGAATAATTCTATTTTTGCTATGTGCCCCTTCCCTAGTAAGTGACAATTCTTCTCTATTCTTTTTCTTGTCGAAGTTAACACCAAACTTACATAAGGACTCGATATTTTGTGCTGCCTCATTTACGAGAACCCATACACTATTCTCATCACAAAGTCCTGCACCAGCATAGAGAGTATCTTTAAAGTGTAATTCAGGCGAATCTTCCTTATCTAATGAAACCGCTATTCCACCTTGAGCAAGTACCGAATTGCTTATATCTATAGTCTCTTTTGTAAGAATAACTATTTTATATTTATCTAGCAACTCAAGAGCAGTGTAAACACCTGCAATTCCACTTCCTATAATTATTACATCATAATACTCTTTTCTTATATTATTGGTATCAAAATCTATAAGATATCTGTAATTATCCAACTCTTTCAACTTCCCCCTTAGAAAGCTTTACAACCACATTATTTCGTAATGCCTATTTCTTTTAGTAATAAAATCAATAGGACAAAGTGTACAAAATTTTTGAAATAGATTCTTGTGATCAGCTATACAAATTTTTTAATATACGTGCCAAACTAAGAAAAGCACAAAATGCTTCTACCGTTATAGTCTATAAGGTAAAACTACTTATACTTGAAAAGCCCTCATTAACTTAGTTTAAGCATATTATCCAAAGCCTTCTTTGCCTTCAATCTAATTGTCTCGTCTAAATTTATCTCATATTTCATTTCGTTCAAAGAACTGTAAACACTCATTAGAGAAGTCTTCTTCATATTTGGACATACAAGCCCTTGAGATAATAAATAAAAATTCTTATCAGGGTTGTCCTTTTTAAGCTTAAATAATACTCCCATTTCTGTACCTATTATAAATTCTTTGTTTGAGGAATTTGTAGCATAATCGATAATCTGCTTGGTACTGCCTGAAAAATCTGCTACATCAACAATATCAGACTGACATTCGGGATGAACCAATACCTCTGCATTAGGCCGTAATTCTTTAGCCCTTATAAGTTCGTCAATTTTTACTCTATGATGTGTAATACAATAACCATTCCATAAAATAATATTCTTTTCAGGTACCATCCTAGATACATAACTTCCAAGATTCTGGTCTGGTACAAATAAAATATCTTTATTGTTGACAGCTCTTACAATATCAACAGCATTAGATGAAGTGCAACATACATCACATTCAGATTTTACTTCTGCAGAAGAATTAATGTAGCACACAACTGTTGCTTTTGGGAACTTTTTCTTCTCTTCAATTAGAGCTTCTTTAGTAACCATATCAGCCATTGGACATCCTGCATCTATTTCGGGAAGTAGAACAACTTTATCTGGTGAAAGTATCTTTGCGCTTTCTGCCATGAAATGTACACCGCAAAAGACTATAACTTCTTTTTGAACATCTGCACAATATTTACTTAAGGCAAGAGAATCACCTACAATATCTGCTACCTCCTGTACATCGTCAACCTGATAATTATGTGCTACTATAACTGCGTTCCTTTTTTTCTTAAGTTCTAGAATCTCTTTAATAATATCATCTTTTTTCATAATTTAACTATACCTATCCTTTAAATCGATAGAATATGGCAGGAATTATATCCAGCACATTCATTTTTATTTAATACTTTTAAATATTTTAATACTTTACCCCCTATTTGTAAAGGATAATAAAAAATATCCTGCATTTTGTATTTCTTTTTATCTTAATACACCACTAAATTCAAACTATATATAATATAAATACCCAAATAACTTATTACTTGGTAATAGTAATCGTAAAATTTTTAAGTAATTTCAAAAAAACAAATGGTCAATTGATGTTACTAAAGAGCTGATTTTATTAGGTCGGAACTATATATATTGATTAATAAATTTTTTTTAAAAACCTTAAGTACTTTTACTTTTTTACCCTCCTCAAACTATTTTTTACAGTGCCGAAAAAAGCATGCCCTGCAGGTGTTATAGAAAATATCTCTAATATCAATCCAAACGAAATTGAGAGAAATATCATATACAGTTTAAAATATATCAATATAGAAGAAACTATTGTCCAAATTCCTAAATAAATAATTGATAAGTTTTTAAACATTTTAATTTCACTCGGCTCAGTAATTGGTCTGTTAGGATTATCAGAAGGAGCCCATTTATATAAAGAAAGTAAAGAAAAAAGTATCATTATAATATCAAAGATTATTATCTGATAATTGTACCAATATTGATGAGTGTATCGGGCTATCATAGAAAACATTAAAAACATAAATATAGAAACCCCTAAGCATTTTCCGAAGGTATCCATATGATATCCTCCAGCGATCATTCTAAGCGACGCAAAAACTATAGTCATTAAAAATGCTGGTACTATGGTATCAGTAACAAGAGCTAATGCTAACAATATAAGAAATTTAACTGCCGCACCAATAATAATTTGAAACCCATAAAAGTAAACTCTTCTTTTCTCATGACTCTCACCTTTTTGCTTCATTAGATAGTCTGCACCTGAATAAGATAATGCTTCAATAAATCTCACATTAACTCCCCCCCTAGGCATATTAAATTTGCTATTTTCTCCTCTTTTCTTTAATAAAATTGCTATAACATACTGCCTCAGTTAGCACTTCTTTCTATAATATTTTTTTAGAATACCTTAATACAATTATACTACAAAAATTTCACTTAACAATGATTGTTTCAAAATTACTTTGGGTGTTTTAAAATAATTCATTAGTCAATATATATATATAGTTCCGACCCAATAAAATTGGTCTAAAGGAAATTTATACTTGTAAATAAAACAAAGCCTTATGGCATAAACCATAAGGCTTTGATATAAATCTGGCAG
>CAYXPB010000008.1:0-25935 GCA_964466645.1 uncultured Acetivibrio sp.
ATATCGGTGAGCACCTTTACTTTATTTGACATTCCCGATTCCAGACTTTTATATACTTTCCCTTCCTCAGTATAAGTCCGATAAGCAGTCATGTCTAAATTATATATAGTTCCAGGGTTGAGCTCCTTTAGCCTAATAGAATTCTCACTATTGGTCGGTATATCACGTTCCTTTAATAAACGGGAATTAACCGACCTATAACCCTTTGCCACCTCCTGAAGATACAAATTCGAATAAATACTGCCGGTGTCTTCCGTATCCCACTTTAGATCCACATAATATTTGTCAAACTCATCAAATCCTATAGGAGGCTGGTTTTCCTTTAGTTTTTCAACCCTAAACCGCGTTGGCGACTTTGGAGTTTCAACTGTATAGGCAAGTACCTTTATCTCCGATAGGTTTAGTATTAGTAGTGACAATAATAGTGTTAATCCTAATACTCTATAAAATCTTTTCATAGCAATTTCTCCTAATTTTTGAGATTCTTCTACCAAGTTCTCGGCTCAAAATTCTTTTATATTTTAAATAAAGATCGTTAAATATCTCCAGTAAGCTTAAGTAGTTTTACAAAGGAAGTTGCCAATTCAGCCCTAGATATGCTTCCATCAGGAATAAACCTACCTTCGTCATTAAGCTCTATCAAGCCTAAATCTACAGAAATCAGAACATCTTTATAACACGCCTTATCTACCCTGGACATATCCTTAGCTATTTTACTGCTATTAGGGATCAGGCTAATTGTATTAACACCTGTTTTAGCCGAATACACCATCATTATTACTTTAGCAGTTTCCTGTCTGCTCACATCCCTTACAACTCCTCCGAAGGCGATAAGACTTTCGAGATTATACCTTTGTGCCTTTTGATTAATTGTAAGACCACTGTCACCTTGGTCTAAACCTATTATTTTTTCATATAAAAGAATTATTTCTTTTACTTTTACACTATCTTCAGGAAGAAAAGAGCTCATATCTCCAAAAACCCCACTCAAATCATATTTAGAAAGGAGCATTCTTATATTAGGTGTATAATCGTAGTTTTCCAACAAATCCTTTGCAAGTCCTTCTTGTGCAAATATAGCATATTCTCCAGTCATAATCACATTAAATGCCAACTTGTTATAGGAAATAGCAGCACTTTGATTTAGTTTTTGCCACTTGTTGCTACCGTCATATCTAATATAGGGCGACTTTAAGCTTGTATGATCATTAAAATTAAGATTAATTAACATTGGATTGTCAAAACTTTTTATTTCTTTGCTTTTTATCGTTATAGGTGAAATTCCTTTACCACCCTCCATTTTTAGGTAAATAAACTCCGAGAGTTCAACTTCAACATCACTAATAGACTCATTCATTAAATGGTCCAAATCTTTAGAATCGGATAATCCTCTAGTGAGTATTTCTTCAAACTTCTCCTGAACAAGCCCGGAATCCTTGTTGTACAGCCGATCTTGTATCTGACCCTTGAATTGTGTATAATTCAAGGAAGTTCCTATAGCATCAATCTCTAAATCATTAATATAAGACACAGCTTCAAATCCATTAGGAATGGTAACTTGGCCTTTTTTACTACGGCCTATATTTAAAGTCAAGTAGATGCCGTTAATATTATTATGTTCTTTTAGTTCCTTTATTTCCGGTCTAAAATTCAAATCAAAAGTATTTGGCCTTATACTGTACTCTGCACCATTAGTCCTAATCAAAAGACTCTTATTTCCTAATTCTAAAGCTTTAATTACCTCAACAGGTATATATATCTGATCAAGGGTCGCAAATTTAGCAAAATGAGAAATATCTAAAGTAAAAATATATGCTCCACTGTTCTCTATTTCATTTACCACCCTGTCTCCCTTTAACAGCAACTTGTTTTCATTCTGATTCTTAATATTTATTCTCCAAAATAACGCCTCTTCAAGTTCTTTGATTCTATCCCAAAATGAAGCTTCCGTTTTTGTCTCCTTATCCTCACTGTCGTAATCCTCCTGACTAAAATCTGTCCTAATAAAAATGGGCTCTAAATATTTTGAATAGGATATAATCCCTAAATCCACCGAATCTACCTTTTTAGCTCTAACCTTTATGTAGTATTTAGTATTTGATTTTAAAGGCTGATTCTGATAAGTTCCATCTACTAACCTTACCGGAATAGACTTAATCCTAGCATAATAGTATTCATAATCCGTTCCACTGGTCTTAGTGCTCTTTTCACCATAGTAAGGCAATATCCTACCTTGGGTATTTGTATATTCCTCAAAATTAGATTCATCCAGTAAAATATACTCATCATCCCAAGGTGACTTTATTGCGACCTCATATCTATACTCAGAAAGACCTCTCCACTTGATTTCTAGTTGATGGTAGGAATCCCGGGTATAAATTTCGTCTTGTGTGTATACCAATTTACTGTCCTCATTTTTATATACTCTTATATCATAATAAGTATTTGTTTGCAGATTTATTAATCTTACATAGCTTAATGTACCAAATTTTACAATGGTATATTTGTCATTCTTAAGAAGATTAAATCTTAAATCTTTCTCCGATTTTATATGTACACTATAATCCTTTGCCTCAGTCGCTATATCACCATCATCAAAATAGAACCCTAATTGCACATCCGCCACTGCTTCTAAGTATGCTGGTTGTTCAATAAGGTTAGTGGTAACGGGTATGGACACCCATGGACTGTATATTGTATTGTCATTTTTCTTTATTGCTTTTATGCTAAAATAGTATAGTTTATTTGGAGATAGCCATTTATCAATAGTGTACCTGCATTCCTTTGAAATGGGATCATATTCAAAGTTTTTAGGAAAATCTTCAAGTGAAGGATCTAAGATAATTTCATCAAAGTTCTTCAAAAAGCTTTGATAAATAGCATCACTATTGCCTTCATATTCTGTTTCATTGGCAGCTATCTTTCTTGATGAAGAGATAATATTGTACACCACATCACTTTCTTCCCTTATCCATTTGAAAGTAACCTTTGTACTGGTAAGAATTTGGTTTCCCTCTTCATCTAGAGCAATTTGAAAATCAACAGGAGCATATGGAAGTTTTAAGGTTTCATCAGCTTCCCCCATTACCCCCTTTACTGTGGTAACAGAAAGAAAAGCACTGTAAGCTGATTCTCTTTCTGTTTCCAAACCCTCCGCCCTCAATCTTGTCCTTGCAATAAAGTAATAGGTAGTATTTGGTTTAAGCTTTGAACCAAAATTGGTATAGGCTGTTGTGCCTTTCGAAAACTCTCTAATCATCAATCTTATAGAAGTACTCTCTAGGTCTTCTGCACCAATAAATTTAATATCTCCCTCTAGGTTCTCTGTTGTTCCAATTTTTGTAAACGAGTTCAAATCTGTGCGCGTACTCATATACAAATCATAATATACTGCTTTTGAAACCGTTGTATCAGCTATGTAATTGCTCCAGTTTAGATCCACCTTATCAAATTGAAGGTCAACATAATTGGAAACGATTGTTGGCTCTCCTACACTCACATCTGCATCATTGGCATTTACTCTCACATTTTTAGGAAGTGGAACATCAATTTCATTTATTGTCCTTGTTGTAAAACTTATAGATAGTGATTTATCGGACATTTTCTCTATATCTGTTGAATCGCGTTCGGAATTACTTGTAGTAAACATCTGCAAATAATAAACCTTATTAGGCAGCAAATGTTTTGGGTATTTTTTTTCGTTTTCATCTTCATCCAACTCTTTTCTTATTTCAGCATCCTGTCTTATTATTACATCATTGCCATCTACATTCAAAACGAAATCTTTTTCACCCAAACCGTCATAGTCTTTATCTAAGCCATCATAATAGTATCCTTTAAAAAGATCAAATCCTTTAATGGTATATTCTAAACGATTTCCATTCTCTTTCACTAATTTTGATGAAAAGTACAAGCCTCTTCTGTATTTCAGCGGAAAATATCCATATACCGTGTCATCAGCTTTCAACTCGGGATAAGGCATGGAATCATCCTCATCCTCACTCACATTAAACATTACGTGGTATACAACATCTTTATCTTTTTCAGTATTCGCTCTAATTTCATCCCAATTGGCCGGTTTTTCCCACGACATTGTAATATCCGATGACTTCTGAACTATAGTTTTACCATCAACTACAACTTTTCTTGTTATAGGTGTTCTATCCACTATTGTTATTCCCACGGGCACCGGCGATTTGCTTGTATCTTCCGCAAGTATGTAGTTCAAAGGCCTTGATTCAATTCTGTCATTAGTGGTATCAGTCTTTACAACTATCTTATAAAAGTTCTCATTGTTAACTCCTACACCGGATATAACCGTTAGGGCACTCTCGGCTCCTTTTACAAAATAGCTGTCATCAATTGTCTTTTTTACAATCCAATCGCCCTCTATTGTCCGATCATTACTAGACTGCACTTCATAATAAAGTCTCGGAAGATCAAGACTTCCTTGATTTATTCTATAGATTTTTACGTAAATATTGTTAGCTGAATCTTTAGTCAATTGAAGTCTTACTGGTGTGTATGTATAAGGAAAATCTCCCTTTAGAATACTTCCGTTAAAATCACCCGGTGCAGCAACGCTCACTACACTTTCAATATTTCCGCCATTATCCTGATATAAGGGTCTTATATTCATATAGTAAACCGTTCCCGGTAGTATATCCCCATCAGGCAAATATCCTTCAACTTCTGGCAAAGGAGCAGAATCATCTTCCCTTCCAATCAATTTCAAACTCATTTTACCATTTTCGTTTTGCACATCAACATATACATCTTTTTTTTCTGACAGGTATGCTATATATTTCGAATCCTCAGCACTATACTCAATAAAGATGGCAGATTGAGCAGCTCCCCCATTTAGAGTGGCTTCACTACTGGATACGTTAATTCGAAAGTTTAATTTCGATAAATCAATATCGTCCCCATAAACAGCCTCTAAATTCTTTCTTATAACGTCTAGTGCCTTTGTTTCATTTGCATTTATATACTTACGACTATCAGCAACCCAAACTTTCGGCATATTCCATTCCAACTTAATCTTCGGCTCATCTCCAATTTCAAAACCTCCACCCTCTATAGGCTTCCTAGTTTGCTCTTCTATAGTGGAACGAAATCCAACTCTTGGTAGATAGTACAATAGTCCCTCACTTACTATCTTTTCCTTTATATCCTCAAGATTTATATCCTCAGGCTCTACACCCGTAAGCTCTTCATCCCCTAGACTATATATATTTAGTTTGAAATCATATATATAGTCATCTTGAAGACCGGAAATTTCACACGTATTCTCCTGCGAAGCCTTTTTTATAGTCTTCAACTCATTATTTGGCGTATGATAACTAATTGCATAAAAATTTGCCCCACTAACTTTATCCCAACTAATGACAAGGTTCCCGTCTTTATAGCTGACAACACTAATTTTAACAGGTGTAGAGGCTGCCCAAACGTAATGTTGAAAGGAAGGGATAAATGTCGATAGTAATGTGGCAACTAAAACCATAATGAATACCCTTTTTAATAATTTCATAAAATACCTCCAAATCTTTATTCGAAGCACTTAGGTCATTCAAAAATAACCTATGCAATATTTTAAGCTCATCAAACCTTTTGAATTGGCAATTTATCAATCATTTTTTTAAATCACCTAATATATTAATTTATCGGCATAATTGAGTAAAATATTAAATATCCTGTTATAATTTTTACAGTCTTAACAAGAACTCTAGGACAGCTTTGTTCCTCTTTCATTTTTCTCGAAAGAGGAACAAGAATAGGTGTAAAACTCTTTGGAATTGTATGGTAATGAAACTTTTAAACAAGAAGTGGATTACCTTAAACTTCAAGGAAGTGTTCTAAGAATACTTATTCGCCTTAAAAAAGGGAAACATTATTTTCCCCTTTTCCCTGCTGCTAATCTTGCCATAGCTCTAGCTAATGCTGCTTTAGATTGTACATATTCCGTTTGATTTGCCTGTCTTAAAATTCTTTCCTGCGCTCTTTCTTTCGCTGCTTTCGCTCTGTTTAAATCTATCTCGTCAGGCCACTCTGCAGTATCTACTAGAATAATGACACTATTTTTTGTTACCTCCATAAAACCCTGACCTAATACCGCTTCAATCCAATTATTATTTTTCTTGATTTTTATAGTTCCAACATCAACTAAAGCTACAATAGGCATATGATTCTTTAGTATACCAATTTCCCCTGAAGGAGTATTAAGCACCAATGATTGAACATCACCCCAAAAAAACTTTCTATCGGGCGTCAATACCTCTATATAGAACGTATCGGACATAACAAACCTCCTAAGTACTCTATTTCATAGTTTCAGCTCTTTCATAAACTTCATCTATAGTACCGGTCATATAAAAAGCAGCTTCCGGTATTTCATCCATTTTTCCGTCAATAATTTCTTTAAAGCCCCGGATTGTATCCTTTATATGTACATATCTTCCTGTGTATCCGGTAAAAGTTTCAGCTACAAAGAAGGGCTGCGATAAGAATCTCTGTATTTTTCTTGCTCTAAACACTGTAAGTTTATCTTCATCCCCAAGCTCATCAAGACCTAAAATAGCTATGATATCCTGTAACTCCTTATATCTTTGCAAGGTCTCCTGAACCCTTCTAGCAACCCTGTAATGCTCTTCTCCTACAATTCTTGCATCAAGTACTCTAGATGTAGAATCCAATGGATCAACAGCTGGATATATGCCCTGTTCAACAATTTGTCTTGATAAAACCGTCGTTGCATCAAGATGAGCAAAGGTAGTAGCTGGCGCAGGGTCTGTGAGGTCGTCTGCCGGAACATATACTGCTTGAACCGATGTGATTGACCCCTTTCTCGTAGATGTTATCCTCTCTTGAAGAGTCCCTACATCCGTTGCAAGTGTAGGTTGATAACCCACTGCCGATGGAACCCTTCCAAGTAATGCTGAAACTTCCGAACCAGCCTGAATAAATCTGAATATATTGTCAATAAATAAAAGGACATCCTGTCCCATTTCATCCCTAAAATACTCCGCCATAGTAAGCCCTGAAAGACCCACTCTCATTCTTGATCCCGGCGGCTCATTCATCTGACCAAATACAAGAGCAGTCTTTTCAATAACCCCCGACTCCTTCATGTCATACCATAAATCATTGCCCTCTCTAGTACGCTCTCCAACTCCTGTAAATACAGAGTAGCCACCGTGCTCAGTGGCAATATTTCGGATTAATTCCATAATAAGAACCGTCTTGCCGACTCCTGCGCCTCCGAAAAGACCTATCTTTCCTCCCTTTGCATAGGGTGCAAGCAGGTCAACTACTTTTATTCCTGTTTCGAGAATTTCCGTTGAAGGTTTAAGCTCCTCAAGCTTAGGAGCTGGTCTGTGAATCGGAAGATAATTTTCTGCTTTTACTTCTCCCATATTATCCACAGGTTCACCTAAAACATTAAAAAGTCTTCCTAAAACCTCTTTCCCAACAGGAACCTTTATGGGTGAACCGGTGTCTACAACATTTAATCCCCTCATAAGCCCATCGGAAGCTGACATAGAAATACATCTTACCGTATCATTGCCAACAAACTGCATAACTTCTGCCACAACCTTTTTATTATCAAACTCAATTTCCAATGCATTATAAATATTAGGCAGTTCACCTCTGTCAAACCTAACATCAACAACAGGACCAATAACCTGTATAATTTTACCTGTTTTTTTCGCCATACTCCCACTCCGTTCAAATGATTTCTTATGAAAATAATAGCCGCACAGCTGCTGCAAACAACTCTTAAACTACTTCATAGCCTCAGCTCCACCTACTATTTCAGATAATTCCTGTGTAATTTTAGCCTGCCTCGCCCTGTTATAACTCAGACTAAGTCCTGCTAACATATCGTCAGCGTTAGCAGTCGCGCTATCCATAGCGGTCATTCTTGCACTCTGTTCACTGGTAAACGCTTCAACAAACGCCCCGTAGACAACCCCTTTTACATACTTTCCCACAAGAATATCGAGCACCTCTTGGGGTGAGGGATCATATACTATGATATTGTCAACTTTATCCTCTATATTCTCGGCTATTTTCATATCCTCCTTAAGTGCATAAAGTTCCAGCGGGAGCAGTTTAATAACCTGAGGCTCTATTGACACCGTTGATCGCATATATGTGAAGGCTAAATACATTTCATCAAAAACACCTTCTGTAAAAAGTTTTAAAATAAGTTCTGCTATTTCCCTAGCCCTATATACAGTTGGGTTCTGTACGGGGTAATCAAACTCCATGTATACATTATATTTATTCTTAGAAAAATGGTACTTGCCTACATTGCCCGCTACAAACAAAAGTGCATCTCTGTCTCTCTCAAGGTGTTCTTCAACCATCTTAATCATATTATGGTTATAACCTCCGGCAAGTCCTTTGTCTCCTGTCAGAACTAAATAAGCTTTTTTCTTTCCTTTCTTTTCATCTCTCAAATCAAAAAAGTTGTTTTTAATATCTCCACTATGCATTAGAATATCTACCATAGTGGATCTAACCTTTTCAAAATAAGGCAGCGCATGATCTAGCTGTCTTCTTGCCCTCTTTAACTTTGCCGCAGAAATCAGCTTCATAGCCTTTGTGATTTGCTTTGTATCTTTTATACTTCTAATTCTTCCTTTAATCTCACTAATCTGAGCCATATTTCATCACCAGCTTAAATAGAATTTTCAGCACAATATTGACTTTTAAAGCTTTCTATTGCAGCCTTTAAACGGCTTTCAACCTCTTCATCAATATTCCCGGTATTACGAATTGACTCAGGAATTTGTGCATAATTTTCTTTAATATACTTTAAGAATTCTTTATTAAATTCCCTTACCTTCTTCGTAGGCAGATCCATAAGATAACTGTTTGTAGCACAGAATAACACTATGACCTGATCTTCAACAGGCAAAGTTTTATGCAGCGACTGTTTTAGTGTTTCAACTAGTCTCTCGCCCTGAAGTAATTTATCTCTTGTTGCCCTGTCAAGATCCGAGCCAAACTGGGCAAATACAGCCAATTCTCTGTACTGGGCAAGGTTTATCCTGATTGAACCGGCCACTTTCTTCATAGCCTTTATTTGTGCCGCTCCCCCAACCCTTGATACTGACAACCCTACATTTACAGCAGGCCTCTGACCTGAAAAAAACAAATGGGATTCAAGATAAATCTGTCCGTCGGTAATTGAAATAACATTTGTAGGGATATAAGCCGAAACGTCTCCTACCTGTGTTTCAATTATAGGCAATGCAGTTATGGAGCCTCCTCCAAGTTCGTCACACAATCTAGCTGCCCTCTCTAAGAGCCTTGAATGCAAATAAAACACATCTCCCGGAAAAGCTTCTCGACCTGGAGGTCTTCTTAATAATAGCGACATAGCCCTATAGGCCACAGCATGCTTTGACAAATCATCATAAACTATTAATACATCCCTTTTGTGAGTATACATAAATTCTTCCGCAACAGCACATCCAGCATAAGGAGCTATGTATTGGATAGTGGACATTTCACTTGCAGTAGAAGAAACCACCACAGTATACTCCATAGCACCATACTCCCTAAGAGTATTTATTATCCCTGCAACACTTGATGCTTTCTGTCCTATGGAAACATAAACACATAATACGTCTTTTCCTTTTTGGTTAATTATAGCATCTACAGCTATAGAAGTTTTTCCAGTCTGCCTGTCACCGATAATCAACTCTCTTTGCCCCCTTCCGATAGGAACCATAGCGTCTATTGCCATAATCCCGGTCTGAAGTGGAACTCCTACAGATTTCCTTTCGATAACTCCCGGTGCAGATCTCTCTATTGGCCTGAACTTGTCTGTTTCAATTGGTCCTTTTCCGTCAATAGGTTTACCGAGAGGATCAATAACTCTTCCTATCAGCTCCATACCCACCGGTACCTCCACAGGTTTACCGGTTCTTCTAACATACGATCCCTCTTTGACATCAAGCCCCTCTCCAAAAAGAACACTTCCTATATTATCTTCTTCAAGGTTCATTGCCATTCCATAAACTCCACTTTCAAACTCTAAGAGCTCCCCATACATACACTTTTCGAGACCATAAATTCTTGCTATGCCGTCTCCAGCTTGTAGTACATAACCTACATCATCAACTTTTTCTTTGTTTTCGTAATTTTCTATCTGTTTTTTTATTATAGAACTAACCTCTTCAGGTCTAAGAATCATATCCATCACCTCTCCGCTAGCAAATTCTTAAGGCTATCCAATCGTGACTTTACCGAATAATCCTCTACTCTGTCACCAATTTGTACCTTAATACCTCCGATTAAGGATCTATCTATTTGCACAACAGTACTTACCATTTCCTTTTTATAAATTTTTGCATACTTTTCTTCTATCTTCTTAATCTGTAGTTCCTCCAATTGAACTGCAGAACTTATTTTCAAATTCAAAACATTTCTTTTCTTATCTACAAGTCTTTTGTACTCAATCAAAATCCCCTTAATATGCTTGGTTCTATTTTTATCCACTAATAAATACAAAAGCCTCAAAAGATTTTCATCAATAACACCTTTGAATACTTCACCTAACAGTTTCTTTTTCCCCATTAACTGCATATTGGGGTTTTTAATGTGCCCTTCCAATTCAGGGTTATTTTCAAAAATATTTACCAATGCTTCAAAATCACTTAATACTTCATCTGTACTGCAATTTTCCTCAGTTATTTCACTTAATGCCTCAGCATATCTACATTCGACTAATGGCATTTTTAATACTTCCTTTCATCAACTATCATAAGTCAGATCCAAAAAACAACCTATTCAATACTTTACTCGTAAACCCACAAAACTTTATGCAATACCTTTTCTTGCTACTACCTCATCTACCAATTTCCGGTTTGCCTCAATATCCATATTAGCTTCTACTACTTTTGAAGCTGCTTCTAAAGCAAGACTTACAATCTCACTTCTCATGTTTTTCACCATTTCAATTCTTTCCATTTCAATTTCTTCTTTCGCGGTTGCTTTCAATACCTCAACCTCAGCCTTTGCTTGTTTTATTATCTCATCATACTTATCCTGCGCTTTTATTGCTGCTTCCTTTATAATTTTATCTGCATCCATGTTTACTGAACCAATCATATTTTCATAAGCGCCCTTAAGCTGTAAAGCTTTTTCGTTACTATTCTTCGAATCTTCCAACTGCTGCTTAATAGAGTTCGTCCTGTTTTCCATAAACTCTGTAACAGGCTTGAAAAGAATCTTTCTCAAAACTAAGTACAATACTATAAGATTTATTATGGTCCATACAAAATCTGGCATTCCAAATAGTAAACCCATACTATCCTCCCTTCTAAAGGATTAATAAACAATTATATTCCATCTAAAGAGGAGGGCTACGAAACTAAATAAACACAAGCTAATCCACCTTAGAAATTGTGCCTTTAGTATAACACTCGGACTGATCAGTATAGAGCTATCTGTAACCCTACTCCAAAACTTTAATGGAATAATACTTTACCGTTTATTTAACCAATATCATTAATAGCGCAATAACAAATCCATAAATAGCTGTTGCTTCCGCCAAAGCTGCTCCCAACAGCATAACCGTCTGGATTTTTGATGATGCCTCCGGCTGTCTAGCGACTGCTTCAACAGCTTTTGCTGTAGCATAACTAATACCTATACCGGCAGTTACACATGCCAATAATGCCAAACTTGCTGCAAATGCCACATTTCCCATTTTATTCACCTCCTTATTCTATTGCCTCAGCAATGTAGAGCGATGTGAGGAACACAAAAACATAAGCTTGCAAAATTCCATCAAAAATATCAAAATATATACTTATCACACCAGGAAGAAATGCCGGCAAGGCACTATAAAGCAGCTCCATAATAATAACTGCCCCCAGCACATTTCCATATTGCCGAAAACATAAGGATAAAGGTCTAATAAAATAATCAAGTATCTTAAAAGGTAACAACACTGGGACCGGCTTTAAAAAGCTTTTCAGCCAGCCCTTAAATCTATTTACCCTTATTCCAGAAATCATAACCGCAACCATCGACATAACCGCAAATCCCATAGCAACACTAGCATTCTTAGTCGGTGGCAAAAGATTAAAATCCGGGATTTTCTCAAGCACTTTAATATGCGTTAAATTATATAACTGTTCACCACTAGGGGTTATATTAAATATTGATATTGTGTTCGAAAAAACAAGAAAAAGAAGCACTGTTCCAATATAGGGAGCAAAAAGTCGCCAATGATGCCCCACTGAACTTTCGGTCAACTTGTTTATCAGCTCAACAATGGTCTCAACAACGTTCTGCTTTCCCTCAGGAATTGTCTTAAACTTGCGTGTAAAAACCAGTGAAAGTATTATCAAAACCGCCATAATAATCCACATAGTTATAACCGCATCTGAAATGGGTATGGTATATCCAAACAAATGAATATCAATTCTATTACTTGTCATTACTTCTGTGATTTTTTCTCCAAACCCTTCCACACTTACACCTTCTTATTGAAAGTTATTATGGGATAACCCCAAAGCCTCTGTAAGGCTGTTTATAAGTATTATCAGGGGTATAAGCAATATGCCTGCTACAACTCCTAAAAAAGACCATAAACTTATGCTTAATGAAACTGTCATCAATAAAACAGTTACAGCCTGCAATGATAAAAATTTAACAAATATTCTTGCTAAAGAGACGTTTTCTTCCCTTTGTAAAAGAATATTTGATATAAACCTTGATGCTCCAATATATTTCAGTATGCCAAATACTAACCCACAAGTTAAGCCTATAACTATGTTCCACCTGCTATCAAATAAAACAAGGCTAATCATTATTAAAACAATATAAACTATTATAATCCTTGTTTTTATAAAACATTGCAAAGCCTTAGCCTTCAAAATGTATTCATCCTTACAATATATTTTGCCACCCATTATTACATAATGGCCATTTCAAAAAAGTTCGAGCTGTAAAACAGGTCACTTCCATAAAGCTTCAAAACCAGTAAAAAAAATCCTTCTATTGCACATGGAAAATTTTACAAAAAACCGACTTAGCTATAAAGCAGTACTTTTTAACATTACAAAATAAAACTTCTTGACATGTTAAAACACACTTTTATGTCCTAAGCACGGCTTAGTAAACCAAATGCTTTTTTAATCGGACACAGCTTTTTTGGCATCGTCGTCATATTCAAAAATATTAAACTTAAGTTCGTGTATTACATTAAGAACTTAAGTCTAGTAAACAAATTTACATGATTTCTCATATAATAAAGAATCAAAATATTTTCCGAGAAACATGTAGAATGGATTAATATTATCATAGCTTAAATTTTATTTCAACAAAAATAGTACTAAAAAAGTTCTCTATTAAAGCTGATATTTCGTCAATTTTATTATTTACTTTAGGCTATTTCAAAAAATAACCTATACAATATTAAGTCAAAAAGCCCATCACGGAAGCTTAAAGGCTTCCAAACAGAAGAACATTATTTTGCTACGCAAAAAATGCAAATCCGACTTTTTGAAATATCAATTGCAAAGTTATTTTTTGGGAATCACTTTATCAAAAACTCTAAAGGCTTTTCTTTTGATAACCCATATTCATACAAAAGTGCTTTCGCGATTCTTTCAGACGCAAAACCATCCCCATACGGATTGACGGCTTTAGCCATCTTCTGGTATTCAATATCATCAGTAATAAGCTCCTTCGCAAGACTGATAATTCTATCTTTATCTGTACCTGCAAGCTTAACAGTACCTGCTTTTACAGCTTCGGGCCTTTCTGTTTCATTTCTAAGAACTAATACTGGCTTTCCTAAAGACGGCGCTTCCTCCTGTAATCCTCCTGAATCTGTCATTATCAAGTAGGACCTATCCATAAGATTGTGCATATCCTGGACATCTATCGGATCAATCAAATGAATTCTATTGTGTCCTCCCATAATTTCTCTTGCTACCGACTGTACAGCAGGATTCAAGTGAACCGGATATACTATCTCCACATCGTCATAACTATCTGCTATATACCTTAAAGCCTCGCAAATATTCTTAAGCGGAGCACCTAAGTTTTCTCTTCTGTGTGCAGTAACAGTTATAACTCTCTTATCACAAAAATCAATATTTTTAAGTCCAGCATTCTGAAAAACATACTCTTTTTTTACAGTAGTCCTTATGGCATCAATTACAGTGTTTCCTGTTATGTATATTTTCTTTTCATTTATATTTTCTTTTAACAAGTTATCTTTATTGGTAACAGTCGGCGCAAAGTGTATATCTGTCAAAACACCTGTAAGCTTTCTGTTCATCTCCTCCGGATAGGGAAAATATTTATCGTTTGTCCTGAGCCCTGCCTCAACATGACCAACGCTGATCTTGTTATAAAAAGCAGCCAAGCTCCCGACAAAGGTGGTAGTGGTATCTCCATGTACTAGAACTATATCCGGCTTAACTTCACCAAAAACCTTGTTTAAACCTTCTAAACCCCTTGTAGTTATATCCACAAGAGTCTGTCTGTCCTTCATTATATCCAAATCAAAGTCTGCCTTTATGCCAAATATATCCATAACCTGATCTAGCATCTGTCTATGCTGTGCTGTAACACATACTGTCGTTTCGATTTGCTTATATTTCTTTAATTCTTTAACTAAAGGTGCCATTTTTATTGCTTCTGGTCTTGTGCCAAAAACAACTGTCGCTTTTAATCTGTCCAAAATAATCCTCCTAGCCTCTATATAAACTTCTATTCTTTTGCTTTCTGAATAGTTAAAACTGACATTTTCTCTTCCTCATCCTTTTTGTTTAATTCAGGAGCATCGTTAATTTCATTCATATACCTCGAACCTGCTATTACAAATACCGATATTGCTATTACAAGTATAACAGCGCTTAAAGCACCCTTATCAGCTAAAACAATTGCTGCAAGACCTAACGTACCACTAACCGCATACATTGTCACCACCGATTGCCTCTGACTAAATCCCATATCTATAAGTCTATGATGTAAATGACCTCTATCCGGCGCCATAATAGACTTCCTTTGAACAACCCTTCTTAAAATCGCAAAAGTAGTATCAAATAAAGGCAAGCCGAGCACTAATATTGGAATAACTATAGATATAGCCGCATAAGTCTTCATCATCCCCTGAATTGAAATGACTCCGAGAGTAAAACCTAAAAATGTAGAGCCCGTATCACCCATAAATATTTTTGCGGGATTAAAGTTATAGGGTAGAAAACCCAGAGTTGATCCAGCTAATATAGCAATAATCATAGCGGTTTGTTCTTCACCCTGAAGTATCGCTATAAACATAAGCGACAAATATGAGATTGAAGAAACGCCGGCTGCAAGGCCATCAAGCCCATCAATAAAATTAATAGCATTTGTAATACCTACAATCCAAAATATTGTAAGCGGATATGCAATAAAATCACTAAGCACCGTAATTCCTGTAGTTGAAAACGGGTTTGTAATTATTGATATTTTATCTCCCGATATCCAAACAACAGCTATAGCTGCCAATATCTGAAACACAAACTTTATCTTCGGCCCTAATTGCTTGATATCATCCACAATACCCATTCCTACAATGATAAAAACACCAACAAGCATTCCTAACAACTGTGCGTTTGGTGTAACTCCCACAACACCTATAATTGTACACACCAAGCTAAACATCAGTGCAATTATAAATCCGGAAAATATCGCCAAACCTCCTAAGCGAGCTATAGGCTTTTTGTGCATTCTTCTATCATCTTTAGGAACATCAACTGCTCCAATACAAAACGCTACCTTCTTTGCTATCGGAGTTGCAACGAATGATACAATAAATGCAAGAGCAAAACATATTAAGTATTCATAAAACAAAGAGAACACCTTCTTCTTTTCATTAATCTTTTGTAAAACAGTGTGCCGGTACCTTTTAACATCACACTAATATCACTAAATTGTGTCAAAACGCACTCCCGCTGTTCTTAGGTCTGACTCTCTATATATTATACATTACAGACCCAATAAAGATTCAATAAAGACTCCTATTCATATTACTATTCTGTTTCAAACTTTACAACTCTTATTCCTGCCTCTTTTAGCAATTCCATGGCTAAATTATCCGGATAATCTCCCTTAAACACAATTTTCTTAATTCCTGCATTGATTGCCATCTTTGCACATAAAACACAGGGTTGGTTTGTAACATAAAGTGTTCCGTCTTTAACGCTAGTACCCGAATAAGCTGCCTGTACAATAGCATTCTGTTCAGCGTGTATAGCTCTGCAAAGCTCATGTCTTTCCCCGGAAGGCACATTAAGCTTTTCTCTTAAACAGCCTACTTCATCGCAATGTTTGCATCCCATAGGCGCACCATTATATCCCGTTGAAAGAATACGCTTATCTTTCACAATCAATGCTCCTACCTGACGCCTTTTACAAGTTGACCTATTCTTTATAAGATCAACTATTTCCATAAAGTACTGATCCCAAGATGGTCTCACAAACTTCCCCCTTTTACGGTCAGAATTTACTAAAATATATTTCGTCCTTTTTTTAGAAAAGCTTTAGGCTATTTCTAGGAATCATCTACTTTGTCCCAAATAGCCTGTCACCTGCATCACCAAGTCCAGGTATTATATATCCATGCTCATTTAACTTTTCATCAACTGCTGCACAATATACTGCGACATCAGGATGATCTTTATTTATCCTATCAATTCCATCTTTTGAAGCAATTAAGCACATTAACTTTATACTGCTTACTCCCTTATCCTTTATGTACTTTATTGCAGCTGACGCAGTGCCCCCTGTTGCAAGCATAGGATCTACTACAACTATCTCCCTCTCACAGACATCATTGGGCAATTTGCAATAGTACTCCACGGGTCCTAAAGTCTCCGGATCTCTATATAATCCAATATGTCCCACTTTAGCCATAGGAAGCAACTTAAGCATACCGTCAACCATGCCAAGTCCAGCCCTTAGGACAGGCACAATGCCAAGTTTTTTGCCAGAAATAACATTGGTTTTTGCTACACCAACCGGTGTTTCTATTTCAACCTCTTTTAAAGGCATTTTTCTAGTTACTTCGTATCCCATAAGCATGGATATTTCTAATACCAATTCTCTAAATTCCTTTGTCTGGGTATTCTTGTCCCTTAAGAGTGACATTTTATGCTGTATTAAAGGATGATCCAGTACAAAAACATTCATCATGTGCTATTTCTCCTTTTATCTCACATATTTTTTTTCTATATCTTCAATTTTGTCCAATCTTCTTTGATGCCTGTCCCCTAAAAACTCAGTTTTAAGCCATGTTTCCACAATATCTAAAGCTAAATCCAAACCAACTATTCTAGCTCCTAATGCAAGCACATTTGCATTGTTATGCTCTCTGCTCAATTTTGCCATGAAGCTGTTTGTACACAATGCAGCCCTGATACCCGGCACTTTGTTAGCCGATACTGATATTCCTATACCTGTACCGCATATTATTATGCCTTTTTCACAATCTCCATTTTTTACAGCCTCTGCGACTTTTAAACCATAATCGGGATAATCTACCGACTTTGAATCGCATGTGCCAAAATCAACAACTTCATAATTGTTGTTTTGAAGGATTTTTACTATTTCATCCTTCAACTCATACCCTGCGTGGTCATTACCAATTGCAACTCTCATGTTATCCTCCAGATTTATATTTTATATTACCATAAACTTTATGTCAAAAATTAAGACAAATGCAGATCGCTGTATTTAATCAGCATAATTGCATTTTAGTATTTCAATCACTTTATAAATAGCTTCCTGGATCTCCATCGCACATTTTCTATATACGTCTTCATTCATTCCGTAGGGATCACTTATATCAGTTGAAAAACTGTTTATATTTTTACTGCCCTCATAAGCAAACTCTTTTAAGGTATAAACCTTTCTTCTAGCCTCCGGAAATATTTCAAGCAGTACTCTCTTATGTTCTCTAGTCATAGTAAGTATCAAAAATGCGCTGTCTACTTCTTCCTGTGTTACCTTCCTTGATATATGATAACCAATATCTATGTTCCAATCCTTTAACACATTTAAAGCATTCATACTGGCACAGGCTCCGTCATATGCTGAAATTCCTGCCGAGTATGCCCTAAACTGCTCTATAGCTTCTTCTTTTATAACAGCACTATTAAAGATGCCTTCGGCCATAATACTCCTGCATGTATTCCCTGTACAAACAAAAAGTACTTTTTTCATTTTGTCGTCTCCTTATTAACTGTTAGGTGATTCAAAAAACAATTGGTCAATCGCCATTTCAAAATAATCTGATTTGCATTTTATGCGTAGAAAAATAATGTTCTTCTGTTTGGAAGCTTTATTCTTCCGTTATTGGCTTTGAGACTTAAATATTGTATAGGTTATTTTTTGAAACGGCCTTATATCTATACTTTAATAATATTATATCCTGCCGCCTTATTCATTCTATTCATTATGGCAAGACCAATACCCGAACTATCAATAGCTTCTGCAAAAATCGTCTCTATATCCGTTTTGTCAAAGTCCCTGAACGCTTTAAACAAATTAGCAGCAATTGTATCTGGGCTTAGCCTGCTACCTAATGATACAGTCAAACTTTGCGGATAAAGATGCTTTGTCTCATCGGTAGCTAATATACCTACTTTTATGTTCCTGTCTTCATATTCTTTTACCAATTGATTAATCCTTGACACAATGTTTATTACTTCACCCTCTATTATTACGACATTAGCCTTTGGAGCATAATGTTTATACTTCATCCCTGGTGATCTTGGTATAATTATACCATCAAGGTTTTTCTGTGTAAGGGTAGGATCAACCTGAACAGAGCCTATAACAGCTTCCATCTGTTCATGTGTTATTCCTCCCGGACGCAGCAACATCGGGGGTTCAACAACCATATCCACAACAGTTGATTCCACACCTATATTAGACAATCCACCATCAATTATAACATCCACCTTACCGTTCAAGTCGTTGATTACATGTATTGAATTAGTGGGACTAGGTTTCCCAGAAACATTAGCACTAGGCGCTGCAATTGGCAGCCTAGCAGCTTTTATCAACGCAAGCGCAATAGGATGAGACGGAACCCTAACTGCAACAGTCTTAAGACCAGCAGTAATGATTTCTGGCACAATAGGCTGCTTGTCCATAACTAATGTTAAAGGTCCGGGCCAAAACATGTCCATAAGTTTTACTGCTTTATCGGGTATTCGTAACACAAGTTTTTCTACAGACAGCTTGTCCGCAACATGTACTATAAGAGGATTATCCGAGGGTCTTCCCTTTGCTTCAAATATTTTTACTACGGCTGCTTCATTTAATGCGTTAGCTCCAAGCCCATAGACGGTCTCTGTAGGAAATGCTACTAGCCCGCCTTCCTCTAATACCTGGGCTGCATAGATTATCTTTGCTGTATCGACATTATGGATGTCCATTTTTATTATTTCTGTTTTCAAGCCTTTCTCTCCTTATATATTGCATCAAAAGCAGTAAACTCCATATCTGCTAAAGAAACTTTCGATCATTTATAATTAATTTATTGTTGTTACTATTATACCACAAACTATCCCAAAAACATTACTAATAGAAGGAAGTCTTCCCGAATAAATTCTTTTGGATTCAACCACCAATTCACCATAAACTACGTAAAGCATAGCACCAGCTGCAAAACCAAGACAGGCTCCGATAAACTTTTGGGAAATTCCTCCGATTATAGCCCCAAATAGAGCTCCTAACCCCATTGGCACACCGGAGAGTGCTGTTAATAAAAAGGCCTTCTTACTTGTAAATCCCCCGGCTTTCATTGGGACAGCCATCGCTACCCCCTCAGGAATATCATGAATCACAATTACTGCAGTAATCATCATACCTAAGCTTGCGGAAACTTCAAATCCCGAGCCCACCGCAAAACCCTCCGGAAAATTATGAAGCGCAATTCCTATTGCCATTATAATACCAGCCCTTAAGAGCCCTGAGTTTTTCTCTTTTGTCCTGACGAATTCAGCTCTTCCAACAAATTCTTCTACCAACAAAATAGTAAGCACTCCAATTAAAACTCCAATTAAAGTAAGCTTTACACCACCATATTTGAAGGCCTCAGGTATTAGCTTAAAACACACCACAGAGGTCATCAACCCTGCTGAAAACTCTAAAGTAGCACTAATAAATCGCCTGTTTACTTTTTTAACAAAAAAGGCCATTAAACCACCGATACTTGTACCTGCTGTACCGGAGATAAGGCCAATAAGCGTAACCTTTAGCAAATACTCCACAATTTACCCCCTGATTATAAAGCGTAACTAAAAAGACAATATTCTCATCATTTAAAGTTTGGCTCCTCTGAATTATATATAATTATATTCAGTAAGAGGATAAAATAGTATAAGGTTATTTTTAAATAACAACCTAAGGCACGACAAAAAGTAATCTCTTATTCCATACTTTAGAAACATTATCAAATCAAGTTTTTTGTTATCCCAACGTTGGGACTTAAATTTTAGTCGTACCTAACGAGCTTTAAGTTTATATATTAATTTTCATGTTGCTTAGGTGATTCCTAAAAAAACAACTGGTCAATGGGTGTTTCAAAAAAGTTGATTTTATTAGGTCGTCAATATATATATTGACTAATGATTTTAGTGAAACACCTTAATCTTCCTCTTCAATTCCGCCACTTCCAAGACGCTCTGCCTGATTAGTAGTAATCAGCGCATCTATAACATCGTCTATGTCACCTTCTAATATACTTTCAATCTTATACAGAGTAAGCCCTATTCTATGGTCGGTGATTCTTCCCTGCGGATAATTATATGTTCTAATCCTCTCGCTCCTATCACCAGTACCTACTTGTACCTTCCTCGCCTGTGCGACTTCACTCGCCTGCTGTTCCTGCGCCATCTCATAAAGCTTAGATCTTAGAACCCTCATAGCCTTATCTTTATTTTTATGTTGCGATCTCTGGTCCTGACAACAAACAACTATACCCGATGGCATATGTGTAATTCTTATCGCAGAATCAGTCTTATTAATATGCTGTCCTCCTGCACCGGAAGCCCTATAGGTATCAATTCTCAAATCATTCTGATTTATATCAACATCCACTTCTTCAACTTCAGCTAAAACAGCAACGGTAACTGTCGAAGTATGAATCCTGCCATTTGCCTCCGTTTCAGGTATTCTCTGTACTCTGTGCACTCCACTTTCAAACTTAAATCTACTGAAAGCACCATTACCTTCAATGGCAAAAACCACTTCCTTAAAGCCACCTATTTCCGTGGGATTTGAGTCTAACATCTCAGTTTTCCAGCCACGTCTCTCGGCATATTTGGTGTACATTCTAAAAAGCACCCCTGCAAATAGAGCAGCTTCATCTCCTCCAGCCCCTCCACGTATTTCAACAATAACGTTCTTATCATCATTTGGATCTTTCGGAAGAAGAAGTATCTTAATTTCCTTCTTTATTTTCTCTAAACTTACCTCAGCTTCTTTTAACTCTAGCTCTACCATATCTCTAAAGTCTTTATCTAGTTTGTCATTGAGAAGCTCCTTAGCATCAGAAATCTCCTGTGTGACTTTTTTGTATTCACCATATTTGCTTACTAATTCCTGAAGTTCAGCATGTTCCTTCATCAATCTTCTGTATTCATTTTGATTTTCAATAACAGCGGGGTCACTGAGCTTATGATTCATTTCTTCATATCTGTTTTCTGCAGCTTGCAATCTATCAAACATCTTGCACCTCTAATTCAAAGAATATTAAATCTACAATCAAGTATTATATCATTTATTGGTGGCATATTCTATATTTTTAGCAAAAACATTTTCAGAAATCCTATTTCCATATTTTGTTAAACCATTCACCAAAATCTTCGGCCTCCAATTCACCTTTATCTTACTTAGCATTTGGCATATTATATAACCATATTACAGGTTCAGTATTTTCTGTGATAGAGCTTTGAGCTTAATGAAAAGCCCATCCTCAAAATTTTATTTTAATTTATTTATTAGGGGGAGTTATATATGACTAGAAAAGTTCTTCTTACTACTTTAAAAGTTTTAGGTATAAAAAAATCCTTTGCAGCAAAGATTATTGGTGTCAAGGATGGTACATTCAGCTCAAAGCTCAAAAGTTACAAAAATACTGCATACAGATTCTTCGATGACGAAACCTCTGTTATGATTTCAAAGCTTTTCAATGAAAAGCTCTTCATTAATGAAGATGACAATGACCTCCAAAGGATTAAAAAGACCGTTAAAACAAAAGAACTAGCCGATGCCATATACAACAATACAAAAAAAGATCCTTTCTTTATTAATGAAAAAAGCTACTACAGCAATTATTCCAATGAACGCTATTACGAATTTATAATAAATGTAATATGGCTCGAACAAACACTTTGTAACAAATATCATGAATTCATCTCAGAAAATTCTTATCAAAACAATGATTCTGCAGAAACCTACGAAGCTTTTGAGCGCACTTACTTTTTCTACAAAAAAGAGAAGATAGGTCTATAGCAAAAATCTTACTCTTCATATGTTTCACAAATGTGCATATCTTTTTCTTTTTCCATTCTCGTCAAAGGGGTAGCAAAAGTTCCCTTTTGACTTTTTTTTGGTAATAAGGTGTTTCAAAAAAATTCATTAGTCAATGTATATAGTTTCAACCTAATCATGAAAGCTTAAAAGCTTCCAAACAGAGGAACATTATTTTGCAGTGCAAAAAATGTAAATCAGCTTTTTTGAAACACCCATTGACCAGTTGTTTTTTGAATTCACTTTAGTTCTGTGGAATTGTAAACAAATACTTAAAATTTACAAATCCGATTATGTCATTATTGAATATCTCACGTTTCTCGGAAGGCTTAAGTCGCTCACCATTTACAAAAGTACCATTCTTCGAATCGAGGTCGGTTATATAATATCTGTCGCCCTCTAAATTTATCAGAGCATGTGTATTCCCAATAATTCTGCTAGAAATGACGTAATCCGAATCTTCACTCCTTCTCCCGATAACAAAATAATCCTTAAACACTCTAAATCTTTCAGGGTTACAAGTATTATCTTCTAAAATTCTTTCCATAAAAGGATATACTATTTCTTCTACTTCCATATTAGCAGTAATTATTACAGTTGTTTCCCCAATGCGTTCAACCATTTCAATTCTGTTGTACTTTATTTCTTCGATGTGACTTAAATGAGTCTGTCCATTTGCTTTAATAACATGTATTTTCTTTTCTTTATCCCTAATACGAAATGAATAATGTTTCTTATATTCAAATTCATTTTCTATAAGATCTCTTCTTAAAAGCTCGTCAACTATTCCTTCCGCAAGTGCTTTCAAGGTTATATCTATATCCGTACTAACAACAACAGTTCTAGTACCAATTAGAACTTTGAGTTTCTTTTTGTTTTTGACAAAATTATTATCACTATATACCTCTATTACTTTTTTCCATAGAAAGTCATCCTTATTCTGCAGCAAATTGTGATACTCATATGCACACTCAATAATCTTTTGTGCGAAATCAGGCTTCATAATATATTCACTCAGATATTCTTTTGTAGCATCCGGAAAAGACATACAAGACAAAAAGTCTTCTAAAAGTTCTCTGTCCATCATTCCCCGCGCCAAGCGCTTTTTATACTGATCTTCAAAGCCTTTCATTACATCAATAATTGATACGTTCTTAACACATCCAGAATTACCTGCACTAGGTTTGTTTCTGCCCTTTTCCCAGTTTTCAAAAGTATCAATACTTACACCAAGCTTATTAGCACATTCTATTTTATTTACAAAAAGAATTCTTTGTAGCCCACTAATCGCATCCCCGAATACTTTAATATTCATAACTACCTCATCTACCTTAATTTGCTAGCTTTCTACATAATCATTATATTAGAAACCTCTGTGTCTTGCAAGTTTAGTTAGATAAACTGTCGGATATTCTAGATCAGGTAATTCCAAAAAAACAACTGGTCTAGGTTATTCTTTTGAAATCACCTTACCAAAAATCAAGCTTTTTGTACTAAGTTTATAAAACACTTGTAATTTGTTCCTAAATTAAGGTATCATGTATATGTAAGTTCTTACATTTGGGGGCGTGTAGGTATGACTAAAAAAATGCGGTTTATTTGTAATATATTATTAACATTTTTTATAGTTGGCTTAATGCCAAACAATCTTTATGCTGTGGTATCTGATGCAGATAATTCTATGATCAACGGCACCAATTCATGGAAGAAAGTGTACAGTGTTGGCGAAATATGCGTTGGATTACTTGATGATGACAGTCTTTGGGAATGGTGTGTATACACCGATGATTCCACATTACTTAAACAAGACAAGTTTTCATCTCCTGTAAAAATGCTCGAAAACGTCTCTGATGTGAAAATCGGCCAAGGCTATATACTTGCACTCACATATGACAATACCTTATGGTCATGGGGCTCCAACAAACTTGGAGAATTAGGTGACGGAACTAATATTGATCGTATTTATCCGTATAGTATTATGGAGGATGTAATAGCTATAAGTGCTGGAAAGGATAGTTCCACCAACTTTGCAATAAAAAGCGACGGAAGCCTTTGGGGTTGGGGATATAATATCTATGGGCAATTAGGCGATGGCACTAACTATAGCAAAAACAGCCCTATTCCTATTGAAATTAATAGAGATGAAAGCTCCGAAAATTCTGCTGTAAAGTCTGTTGTATCCGGCTCTAGACATACTCTAGCACTACTAAATGATGGCAGTCTATGGTCATGGGGTTACAACAACTACGGTCAATTAGGAAACGGAAGCATTGAAGAATGCTATCAACCAGTAAAAATTATGGATAATGTCGATAAAATAGCTGTAGATGGGAATTCATCTTTTGCCATAAATAATGAAGATCAATTATTCTCTTGGGGCTGTAATCTTAACATGCGTCTAGGTGTAGACCAAAAGGGTGGAAGCATAATGCAACCCCAAAAAGTACAAGATGATGTACTTGATGTTATTACTGCTCCTTTTTCTACTTACTTTATAACTTCAGACAACACACTATATGCCTTTGGTCTTGAAGCTCTAAACTACCCCAGCGATTCTTCTAAAGTTAAAATTATGGATAACATATCAAAAGTTTCTGCATATTATTATGTTTTGGCAGTAGACACAAGCGGTAAATTATGGATATGGGGAGATGGCAAATATTCTACACCTTTAAATAAAACAACCAATGTTACAACTCCATCATTTCTGTTTGATAATGTTTCAGATGTCTCTACAAATTATATGTTATGTAGTTTTATAGCTAATGACGGCTCGCTTTTTCAACTTGGAAATATAGGTGATGATTTTATTTCTACACCTAGCAATATAGCTGTCCCAGCATATATCGGAAGCGTAACTGTAGTTGAAAATCATTTGAATGTGGAGTTTTCAGGCAACATTCCACATACTGTAAATTCTTCTGATTTTGCAGTTTCAATTTTAAAAGCAGATGAACCAGAAAAAACAGTTATAAATGAAGTCTATAGTTTTGATCCAAATTTAGGTATAGCAGTTCTTCAACTAGAAGATATACCTCAAGTCGAAGAAAACTCCATATTTTACAAAGTATCCTACAAGGGAAATTTAGCTGTTCAATCCTATTTATCACCAACCCCTGTAGTATCATATACTCCGGAACCTTCTCCACTACCTACTCCAGAGTCAACTTCATCCTCTACTCCAGACCCTTCTTCGCAACCTACTCCGGAACCAACTTTTTACTCTACTCCGGAACCTTCTTCACAATATACTCCAGAACCAACTTTTTACTCTACTCCCGAACCTTCTTCACAATATACTCCAGAACCAACTTTTTACTCTACTCCCGAACCTTCTTCACAATATACTCCAGAACCAACTTTTTACTCTACTCC
>CAYXPB010000008.1:26035-30231 GCA_964466645.1 uncultured Acetivibrio sp.
ATACTCCAGAGCCAACTTTTTACTCTACTCCTGAACCTTCTTCACAATATACTCCAGAGCCAACTTTTTACTCTACTCCTGAACCTTCTTCACAATATACTCCGGAGCCAACTTTTCACTCTACCCCAGAGCCCTCTTCACAATATACTCCGGAACCAACCACTTACTCGACACAAGGGCCTGCTTCGCAACCCACTCCTAAGTATGAAAGCATTAAGCGCAACAAAAAAGCTAAATCGCCAACTGTAGTATACCCTACAGAAACAATACCTGGTTCAATTCCAAAGGAAACTCCAGTTGTATCAAATGTGGATTATGAAAAAATAATAGAAGACTTTGAAAAAGAAGTTATTAGTATAGTTAAAAAATACAAAAACGCAGATAATATTTATAACGAGAAAAGTGATCTTATCGAAAAAGAAATAGAGAAAGCAATTGAGAAAGCTGCCCAAATAAAGGTCGTTTGTGAGAATGGTTCTATTGATGTTACGCAAGAGCTTATTTCACATCAAATCGAATTGGCCATAAAAACAAGCGGTGAAATAGAAGCTTTTCTAGAAACCCAGGATTATGAACCAAATAGAATATTCAGAAAAATGATTAATATTGATGTAGACTTAACAAAAACACAGCTAATTGTCAATATACTTAAGGATGTTTCAGTCCTACACGAAAATAAAATAGATATTAAAATTTCAACAAGTTTTGGAAACATAATTATATACCATGAAAACATGGATAAGCTTTTAAATAATGATTTAGAAATCATCATGCTAGACGAAAGTGAAGGATTAAGCACAAAAATAAAAAGCAAAGTAAGTCTTGAATTTATGCATGGAAACAACATTAAAATCGAAAATCTTGATTACTCTATAGGATTAGAACTCCCTTACAAAGATGGAAATCCAGATTATTGTACAATATATAATGATACTTTTTTCAATCCGCACACTACAAATGGACAAAAAGCTACTGACTCATTATTAACATTAATCTCAAAAAACAATAAAATGCAAGCTCAAAAAACAGAATATGCCGCTTTGTACATTAATGATACTTTTGAATACAAAACCTCTTACAGCACTACAAACACCAAATCATACAATATGGGTGGTTGGGAAAACGCAGAAAACAAAACTTTAAAAGCAAATATAAAAAATGGCGGTAAATATTACTTAATTGAAGAAACTATTACCTTTAATGATATTAAATCTGAGGATACTGCCATAAAAGAGGCTGTTGAAGTTCTTGCATCTAAAGGAATTATAAACGGAAGGGGAGATGGTTCTTTCCACCCCGACGATCAGTTAAGCAGAAGTGAGTTTGCATGCCTTATTGTAAAAAGTCTTAACATAATAGATGAAAATGCCTTTGCCAATTTTGAAGATGTAAAAGCTACTTCCTGGTTTTACAATTCAGTTGCTATAGCTCATAACGAAGGCTTAATTTCGGGTTATGAAGACAACTCTTTTAAAGGAACTAAAAAAATCAATCGTCAAGAGATAATAACAATATGTGCCACTACACTAAATACTAAAAAAGGATATTTATTTCCTAACGGAGATAAATGGCTTAATTTTACAGACAAGAGCCTAATTCCATCATGGGCACGTAAATTTGTATCCCTTGGAAACAGGGAATCTCTTATAGTTAAAAGAAGCGATGGAAAGTTTAACGGAGCCGAATTCTGCACAAGAAAAGATGCTGCAGTAATTCTATATAGGTTATATAAAAAGCTTTAACCCGGAGGTTCTAATGAAGTATCAAATTATATATATACTAATTGGTTTAATCACTTTAATAATAAATATTGTTCTTTTGATTGCATATTTGAGACTGAATTTTTTCATTATATCTAAAAAAACAGAAAACGTTATTCCTAAAAAATCTGCCTATGAAAATACAGAAGAAAATATAACTGATTCCTATGAAAATACAGTCGATTTTGAAGAAGATAATTAATTCTCATTAAGGCTAGGGTAAATACTATGGTTGGAGAAATAATAAAACAAAAATATAAAATAGAGAGGCTTTTAGGCAAAGGTGCTTCCGGGGAAGTATATTTGTGCAGGAATATTGAACTTGGTAACCTTTGGGCCGTAAAACATATTCAAAAAAGCAATACAAAATATGAGCTCTTAACTGAAATCAATATACTAAAAAAATTGAATCACATCAGCCTGCCTAAAATTGCTGATGTAATTGAAGATGAAACCGGATTTTATATTGTCGAAAGTTATATAGAAGGAACACCCTTGAATAAGCTGCTAGAGGCCTACGACGTCCTTTCTGAGGAAACTGTTTTATCCCTCGCAAAACAGTTGTGTGAAGTATTGTCGTATTTACACAACCTAAAGCCCTTTCCCATTATATATAGAGATTTGAAGCCTCATAATATAATAATTACAAGGGATAATAGACCCGTAATAATTGACTTTGGTATTTCTCGTGAATATAAAGGTACGGACAAAAAGGATACGGTAATCGCCGGAACCCCACACTATGCCGCACCCGAACAATTAACCTCCGAAGGCATTTCAGATGTACGATCGGACATATACAGCCTTGGCATTACGCTACATCAGTTGCTTACCGGAGTCCTGCCAAAGTATGACGATACAAGCCTTATTGAGTACAATAGCAGCATATCGAGAAATATGGATTACATAGTAAGAAAGTGTATAAAAAAGAATTTGAAAGATAGATATCAAAATGTTGATGAATTATTGGCAGACCTAAAAAACGTCAATAAGGTTAAAGTTCTAGATACGCGCTTAAGAAGGACAAATCGTATATTAATAGCAGCTATGCTTATAATGTCTATGATATCTTTTTCAACTATCTATTTTGGGGTTTCCGCTCTTAATAGAGAAAATGCGGCACTTCTGCTGTTGTCACCACAGATACTGTCCCTTTCAGTTAACCAGACAGGAATTTTTAAAGTTGTAAAAAGATATCCTGATGGTAAAAGAGAAGAACTGAAAGCATCCGAAATCGAATGGAATTCTCCTGTTACTGATGTTGCAAAAATCAACAATGATGAAATTCAACCTCTAAAAGAAGGAAAAACAGATTTTGACGGTTCTTATAACGGCAAACCTGTAAAACTGACCGTATTAGTTAACAAGCCCCAGGACGAAACTAAGAACGTAAAAGTTAATTTAAAATATCTAAAAGACACAAACGTAGTTCCCTTTGCCGGAACAGGCCAACGCTCAGATATTTCCGACGGCACTATCCAAACAGCTGCTATTTGTCACCCGATAAGCATAGCTTATAACAAAGTTAATAATACTACATATTTTACCGACTTTACAAAACTTAGAACTATTAAAGATGGGGTTGTAAATACCCTTGATCCCCATCTCGACAACTACAAAGACATCGACCTTGTAAAAACAACACCTAGCGGAAACATCTACTTTTCAACAGCACCCTATATAAACGAAAAAGAGCAATATGTTTCTGAAATTTACGTCTTTAAAAATGATGAACCCTTTCTGATTTATCAATCTATTGGATCAGCATACAACATTTCGGATTTTGCATTTGACAGCTCAGAAAACATGTATGTTTTGCAACCTAATAACATTGGATTGGAATCTAAAACAAACTTTACCTTTGTAGATAGACTTAGCAGCGAAAATCTTTCAAGAGAATTACAGGGAAGTGCTGAAAGTATTACTATAGACTCAAACGATAGCATATTTATTTTAAGCACCTCAAACAATACCATTTTAAAATTAGATGAAACCGATGGAATCTTTAGGATAATTGCAGGTAAGGAAAAGGAACAAAACTATATTGACAACCTGCAAGGCAGTTTCTATTTACCAAAAAGAATTGTCTCTGCAGGTAATTACATATATATAATTGATGAAAATATAGTAAGAAGACTTGTCTTAGAAAACGGCAAACTAGCAGATGTAGAAACAATAGCAGGCTTAGTTGGTAAAGGAGAGAAAAAACTTGCTACTTCATCAGGCTACAGTGCACGATTTGCCGTGCCAAGTGATCTTACCATTGATAATGACGGAAATATCTTTTTAACCGACTCTGAAAACAGTGTTATATGGAAAATAGAGCTTCCTACAGATTACAAATAATTACACAAGACAACTAGTCAATCGCCATTTCAAACACAAAAAGAGCAGCTAAACGCTGCCCTTTTGCCAAGCTAAAGTATCTATTTTACA
>CAYXPB010000008.1:30241-44188 GCA_964466645.1 uncultured Acetivibrio sp.
CCATTTCAAGCAATTACTCTTGAATATGACTGGTCATTTTTTATTGCCGCCTGAAGCTGTTCAGTTAAGTTTTCATTCAATCCCTAAGTAAACGCTTCTTTAAGCTGCCCTTTTTGCATAGCTAAAGTATCTATTTTACAATTTCTATATCGCCATTTTGAGTATCTGCAACTATGTTAACTTTCTGCTCAATCGCTTCATACCCACTGCTTTCTGCCTCAACAAAACTATTCGTCAGCTGTTTGCTAATATTCTTGTAAGTAATTTCAGGAATCAACAGATTAATATCGGCATTAGTGGTTTGCGCTTTAATCTTATAAACTCTCTTTTCCATGTCGTTCATATTAACCTTTATTCCCGCTTGGTTAGTCTTAAGGTTCATATTGATATCTAGGCACCCTTGGTAGTTATGAACATTTTCAATAAGAATTCTACCGTTTTTACTTGCAGCATTAAGATTCTGAGTTTTTATATGCTTAATATCTATAAGAGAATTAACTGTATTTATATCAATATCTTTACCAATAATATAACCAAACTGAATTTTTGCATTCCTAGTTGTAACATTGATTTTATCACTGTTAACTCCCATAAGTTCAATATTGCCATTTGTTGTTTGTGCATCAAAAATTTCGGCAATTGAATCCTCTACATATACTTTTCCGTTTTTTGTCCTAAGACTTATTGTATTAAACTTTATTGCCGGCAGAAAAATCTCGTGGGACACACTGACATTCTCATCTTTAGTACTCTTTAAAGAAATGCTACCCTCTTCTTCAGCAAATACCAAAAGCTCATCAGCATTGTCATGGGGGCTTCGTACAGTAGACTTTATAATAACTTTATTGTCCATATGTTTTTTAACAAGTATGTTTCCGTTTACTCCTTGAACTTCGAGATTCATACCTTCTGTCATATCGCCTGTTTCAAAAGATTTTTCGACAGCCTTATACTTTCCGAAAACATTAAAGGAATTAGTGTCAACAAAACTACTTACAAAATCAACTACTTTATCAGCTATACCGATAGTTGTAGAAGCAAGAGTCCTTCCAACCTTCTCAGCTTTAGCACTAAATTCTTCTATAGTACGGTCAAAGTCCTTTTGATTATAGTTATTTTTAATATCCCTTTTCCAACCGTTTAGCTTATCTTTTACTTTTGACACCTCATCACTGAAGTTAACTTTTTTCTGCTGCCTTGTACTGTAATTTGTATTATCATTTTGTGTACTCTTACTTGCAGGCTCTATAGCTTCAATAAGCCTTGCTGCCTCTTCACTGTTTATTTTGCCTTCTTCTAGCATTTTTAGTATAAGAATCTTTTCTTCACTTGCCATAATCTAATCACCCTCCGATTTTATAGACTAAATTGTTTAAATCTCAACCTATAAGGTGTTTCAAAAAAATTCATTAGTCAATATATAGAGTTCCAACCTTATAAAATCAAATTTTTTGAAACATCAATTGACTAGTTCTTTTGGGAATCACCTACCTAGCTTTTCAGTAGCTCCATAGCCTCATCAAAGCTTATTTCTCCACCATTTAGTTTCCCAAGTATTTCCTTCTTCTTTCCGTCCTCCTCAATTTGAGGTTCCGGTTTGTGTCCTAACGCTGCTGCCGCATCTTCAAGTCTATTTTTTACTGTGGGATATGAAACTCCCAATTCCTTTTCCATTTCCTTAATATTACCTCTACATTTTATAAATGTGTCTATAAACTGTTTTTGTTCTGAAGTAAGTCTGCAAAATTTGCACAGTGTAAATTCTCCCTCTATAGTTGTACTGCAATTTTCACAGCTTATTCTTGTTACAATTGTTTCACTGTTACAAACGGGGCACTTTCCTAAAACTTCCTTACCCATAAAACCACTCCTTAAATTTATGATGTAACCTATTAATATTTTTAACTATTATTTAAATATTATTTATTATATATCTATAATAATATATTTTTTTCCTATTGTCAATATAATGTTTAATATTTTTAATGTATCTATTAAATTAATTAATAGTCTCATTAATTTAATTAAACATGCTTTTAAAAAGATCATACTTATCTATTGACTAGCAGATATTTAGATTTGAAATCAATAATCAGCCAAAATCAATGCTTTTCATTAAAAAGAGCATTATAGTTAATTCAAGTAATTTATACATAATTACGGCGGATTGTAGTATCTATTAGAGCAAAGCTCACCCTTGACATCCCGAACAATAGCGACTATGTTTACATTATACAATTTTTCCACAATTTCAGCGTCACTTTAACTTGCAATTTATAAATATTGAAATTTCTAAAAAATTATGTTGATAATTAAGTCAATTAAGTATATAATAAATAAGTAAATATTTGATCCATTGGTCAAGCGGTTAAGACGCCACCCTCTCACGGTGGATACAGGGGTTCGATTCCCCTATGGGTTACCAATGCGAGACGGTCCTTTGTTTTAATTGACAAAAGAGACCGTCTTTAATTTTGCCGATATTATCATTACTTTTTTCATTATTTCCAATTAACAATGAATTGGTCAATATAAAATTTTCAAATTGTTGTGGAATCTTGAAATCATTACTTCATACTTCAAACTAAATAAAAAAGCCATGGCACTGTGCATTTTCTATAGCACTTTCTCCATGACTTCTGACAAGACTTTTTTGGGGTTATATAGAAATTATCAATATTTAGATCTCTCTTCTACCTTCTAAAGCCTTTGCCAATGTAACTTCATCGGCATATTCCAAATCCCCGCCTACAGGAATACCGTGAGCAATCCTTGTTGCCTTTACACCTAAAGGCTTTAGCAGCTTTGAAATATACATTGCAGTCGCTTCACCCTCAATATTAGGATTTGTAGCAATAATAACTTCCTTAATATCCTTACCCTGAAGCCTGAGCAAAAGCTCCTTTAATTTAATATCCTCCGGCCCAATACCTTCCATAGGTGATATTGCACCGTGTAAAACATGATAAAGACCTTTGAACTCTTTGATTCTTTCCATAGCTGCAACATCCCTAGCATCTTGGACAACACATATCAAACAATCATCCCTAGAGCTAGAACTGCATATCGAACACACTTCACTATCGGTTAAATTGCCACAAATGCTGCAGTATTTCGTCTTTATCTTTGCATCACTTATTGAACTTGCAAGCCTTTCAACCTTTTCCATTGGCATATTCAAAATATGAAAAGCAAGTCTCTGAGCTGTCTTATGTCCAATTCCAGGGAGCTTTTCAAACTCCTCAATAAGTCTTGCAACAGGTGCTGCATAAACACTCATTATAATCCATCCTTATATTAGAACAGTCCGGGAATACCACCTAAACCGCCTGTTATCTTGTTCATTTCCGAATTGACCATATCATCAGCTTTTCTTATAGCTTCGTTAACAGCTGCCACAATTAAGTCCTGAAGCATTTCAACATCATCAGGATCAACAACTTCCGGTTTGATAGTAATCTCTTTTACTTCTTTTCTTCCTGATGCAACAACTGTAATTGCCCCACCACCGGCAGACGCTTCTACAGTCTTGTCTTTAAGCTCTTCCTGAAGCTTCTCCATATCTTTTTGCATCTTTTGTGCCTGCTTCACGAGATTACCCATATTTCCTCCACCGAAACCTGGAAAACCACCCTTTGCCATTTATAACCTACCTCCTGTTTTATACTCATTTAATAAGATTATTACAAAACATCTAATCTTATTATATATTTATTCACAATAATTAAAAATACAATAAATATTATACCTTAATATTAGAGCAAATTGCCACCTTTTTTTAATATAATAAAAATAAATCTTTCAATTACGCAATTTTAATAAGAATTCTACTAAAGAAATCTAATTCACTCATCTATAATATCTAAAGGAGCATTGAGTTTCTCTGCAATAGCTTTTGCCTTCTCAACTAATTCGTCATTGCTCCCTTCTTTTTTATTATCAATAATATCTTCGCTGTCAACACATTTAATCTTTACTTCTCTTCCTAACCTCTTTCCTATATAATTTTCTAAGATTTCCGCATTTTCACTCTTTGATACATTAATTTTAAAATAGTCTTTTTCTGAAGGAAATACAACTCCTACAATTCTGCTGTTAACCTCAACTGCTTTTGTATCTAGTAGATAGGAGTATAATACCATTCTTCCGTTTTGCTTCAAGTCATTTAGTACATCATTCCATATTTCCATACCTTTCATGTTACCAGCTATATTTTTTAGATCCACTTTAATTTCTCTACCCGCCTGATCTTGATCCTTCATAGATTGCCCATTTTGGACATCCTTCTTTTTATTATCGTCATTAAGTATTTTCGCTTCACTAGGATTCACTTTTATTCCATTTGACAGCATATCATTAATTTTCTTTTCAAGAAAATTAATTCTTTCACCTATTCCGGCATCACGTGAATCAATTTTATTCTCACAAAGTTTTATAAGTGCTACCTCAAGAAGAACTCTTGCATGGGTTGACCATTTCATAGTTGCCTCAAGAGATGAAAGTTCTTTAATAACAGATGTTATCTCTATATTTGAAAGGCTTTTACACTGCCCATTCATCCTCTCTATCATCTCTTTAGATGCTTCAATTATTTCCTCAGGGTTTCTACTGGTACTGCAAATCAATAAATTCCTGTAGTACAAAACCAAATCCGATACAAACTGGGTAATATTCTTCCCGTCCATAACCAGAACATTAACAAGCTGTAATACCCTATCCACTTCCTTTGCATTAATTGCATCAACTACATCGGCAACAAAGGTATTGTTAACTATTCCTACAACCGACAACACATCTTCATAAGTCAAATGCTTATTACCAAGGGAAATGCACTGGTCTAAAATACTTATAGCATCTCTCAACGCTCCATCTGACATCCTCGCTATAAGCTTTAATCCTTCGTCTTCAATACTTACTTCGCTGTTTTTTGCAATATATTCAATTCTTTTTACTATACTTTCAACAGGAATTCTCCTAAAGTCAAACCGTTGACATCTTGATAGTATGGTTGCAGGTAACTTATGAGGTTCTGTGGTCGCAAGAACAAATACTGCGTGTCCCGGCGGTTCTTCTAAAGTCTTTAAAAGGGCATTGAAAGCACCGGAGGACAACATATGAACCTCATCTATGATATACACCTTATACCGGGCTTTAGAAGGGGCATATACCACTTCATCTCTTATCTCCCTGACGTTATCTACACTGTTATTTGAAGCTGCATCTATTTCAATTACATCAAGCAAACTGCCGTTTAATATCCCCTTGCATATCTCACATTCATTACAGGGGTCTCCATTTGTAGAATTTTCACAGTTAATCGCCCTAGAAAATATTTTAGCCATAGTAGTCTTACCAGTACCTCTTGTCCCACAAAAAAGGTACGCGTGAGCTACTCTTCCCGATAAAATACTATTTTTTAGAGTCTTTACAACATGCTCTTGTTCGACAACGTCTTCAAAAACCATCGGACGCCATTTCCTGTAAAGCGCTAAGTAAGACAATCCTTTTCACCCCAACTTCCTGCATTTAGACCATTTTAAAAAATCTTTTTTCTATATTTATAGTCCAACCTCAATAAAGTCATTTTTTCAAATGGTTATTTCAAAGTTTTTTGTATCCATCTATTATATTATATATAAATAAATAAGCTATTTAAAGAACTTTTAAATAGCTTTACTGTTTAAGGAATTTAAATAACAAATATCCCTCACCTTAAATATATTAGAATGTTTGATTTTAAATTAAATTGGTCGTGCACCTATCCTTGACAGGTTTCTACAAGCGTTACCTACGTAGTTAGCTCAAATCAGGCATTTCCGCGGCACATGAAAGTGCCCACTTACCGCTGCTTTCTTCCGAATCTGACGGGGTTCATAGGGTTTCATTGCGCAGGACCCGATTTTCATTACCACTTACATAGGGCAGACCTAACAAAAACAAGCCTGAGACAGGAATTCAATCCTGCTATAGCGGATTGCAGGTACAGGGCACCGCTACCTCCCCATCTAGCACGACCAAAGATTAACTTTTAATAAAGTACCACTTTTAAGGGGCCTTAAGACATTATACTCAATAATCGCAAATACTGCAAGACTTTTATTATAATACTTACTTGAACTTTTATCCAATATATAATTCCTTTCCAAAAAGGTTCCGCTTTTTTACCTCTTCAAAGATTTCTACTTCGGTTGTAGTTTTCGACACAACATACTACCCATTCGCTTTAAACCTGTTGTTTTCTAGCATTTCAGTTTTTGCAGTATTACTTTCTATAAAGTTAGAATAAAACTTTGTGTATTTATCAAGAATTTTTCTGTCCTTTTCACTGAGCTCGGTTATTAGGTGTTTTTTAAGCTTATTCAATTCATCACATCCATTCATATTTTCTGCTACATGTTTCTTAATAAGGTGATTCCAAAATAATAACTGGTCAATCGCCATTTCAAAAAATATGATTTACATTTTTTGCGTAGCAAAATAATTTTCTTCTGTTTGGAAGCTTTTAAGCTTCCGTGATGGGCTTTATGCCTTAAATATTGTATAGGTTATTTTTTGAAATGGCCTAACCTTTTGTGCTAATTAATTACAATATATCATGTGCATATGCTATTAAACTTAAAATTCAATATATAATTAAAATATGAAGTTTGATTTTTAATTATTCAAATATATATTTCTAAATATGGAAAAATTGTCAAACCAGCATTAAATTCCAAAGCATCTTCTAATCTTGTCTGACAAACCCGAATTCCGGTTTGTCTCTCTCTCGTTGTTTATCATTACATCCAAATAATCTTTGTTTCCTACAAGAATAACAAGACTTCTAGCTCTCGTTACTGCCGTATAAAGCAAATTTCTTGTCATTAGCACCTGAGGCCCTGGGAAAATGGGAACTATAACAACAGGAAATTCCGACCCCTGGCTTTTGTGTATTGTAACAGCAAATGCAGGCTCTAGCTCGTCTAATATGCTAAATTCATAATCTGTTGTCTTATCATCGTCAAAAAATACTACTATTTTTTGTTCTTCATTGTCTATTTCTCTAATTATTCCGGTATCACCGTTAAAAACTCCAGTACCTTCGGTGCCTTTACTGTCATCTTTCTGCCATCTAAGGTTGTAGTTATTCTTTATCTGCATCACCCTATCGCCTTCTCGGAAAACAAAATCTCTAAATTTTTTTTCCTTTTTGCTTTTATCCTTTGGATTAAGTAGTGATTGAAGTTCTATGTTGAGACTCCCAACACCTACGGGACCCTTCCGTACAGGGGTGAGAACCTGAATTTCTCTCATAGGATCAAAACCATAAGTGCAGGGTATCCTCCTTGCACAAAGATCAACAACAGTTTTTACTATATCTTCTGAAGAATTTCTTGTCACAAAAAAGAAATCCTTGTCTCTATTATTTAGTCCAGGCTTTTCTCCATTATTAATCTTATGTGCATTAACAATAATAAGACTTTCTTCAGCCTGTCTGAAAATCTCTCTTAACTTAACAGTCTTTACCATTTCGCTATTTATTAAGTCCTGTAAAACCTTTCCCGGGCCCACTGAAGGAAGCTGGTCCACATCACCTACTAAAATTAATCTTGTCCCTGGTTCAATCGCTTTGAGTAAATGGTTCATTAACAAAATATCCACCATTGACATTTCATCAATAATAACGACATCGGCATCTATAGGATTATCTTCATTCCTACCAAACACTAACTCCTCTTCCTTTGCTGTATAACCTATCTCTCAAAGCCTATGAATAGTCTTTGCTTCAAAGCCTGTTGCCTCAGTCATCCTCTTTGAAGCTCTTCCCGTAGGTGCCGCCAGCAATACGTCATAGCCCTCACTTGTTAACAGGTTGATTATACTTTTAATAATGGTGGTCTTACCTGTTCCAGGGCCCCCTGTAATAATAAGCACTCCACTTGTCAAAGCCTCTTTTACTGCATCCTTTTGATTTTGCGCAAGCACAATTCCCTCTCGCTTCTGAACTTCTGATATCTTTTCATCAAAGTCACTTATATCACCTCTAAACTTCATACTTGAAAGTTGTGCAAGTTTTCTGGCAACGCCTGCTTCAGCATTGTAAAACGGGCTCAAATATATTCTTGAAGAAGTATCCGTTCTCTCTATATATATCGATTTATCCATTAATAGACTGATTAAAGCATCATTGATATTGTCTAAGTCAACATCAAGCAATTTTGAGGTATAATCTTTCAATTTGTCATCTTCCACAAAAGTATGCCCATCCATAGCAATATCAGATAAAACATATTTTATACCGCAGCAAATCCTAAATTTTGATTTGGAGTCTATGCCAAGGGCTCTAGCAATCCTGTCGGAAGTCTTAAAACTAATTCCAATAGCTTCATCGGAAAGTTTGTATGGATTATTTCTTATTTCCTCGATAGTATCTTTACTATAAATTTGGTATATTTTTGCACAGTAGGTCGGACTGATACCATATTCCTGAAAAAACATTACTACATTACGCAGTTCTTTCTGTTCATAAAAAGCTTGTCCTATTCTCAAAGCCTTTTCGTGATTTATACCCTTTATTTCTGAAAGTTTTTGAGGATGAAGCTCTATAATTTCCATAGTCTCTTCCCCAAATTTTTTAACAATCTTTTTTGCGCTTGCCGGACCTACTCCTTTTATAAGTCCCGACGCTAGATACGACTCTACGGCTTCAAGGGTTTTGGGGAGCATTTTCTCATAGAGCTCGACCTTGAGCTGCTCTCCATAATCAGGATGTGTTACCCAATTCCCTGATACCTTGAGCATCTCTCCCACATTTATAAAGGGCATAAATCCAACAGCAGTTATGGTATCCTTTTCACCCTTAAGTTCACAAACAGTATAACCGTTTATTTCATTAGAAAATATAATATCCTCAATAATTCCTTCATAAATTATCAATATTAACACCTTATTCTTTGTAAATTAACTTTTTTACACTAAGTATATATCAAATAATTAGTTTTTAAAAGAATAAGGAGCTACATTTACGTATGGTAATATTATATCTTTCTTCCTATATGTTCCGCTCCAATCTCATGCTCTTCACCTTCATCAAAAAACTTGAATAGGCTTTCCTTTTCCGATTTTTTCAATACTTGAATGTACTCAAAATCCTTTTCTAACTTCCTTAAAATATCAATAGTATCATCGTTTGAACCCATATCAAGTACAATAAGCCTACCACCAGGCATGAGCTTTCTAATAAAGTCTCTTTGAAGAATATTTCTGAGCACACCTTCAATAACTTCCCCTTGGTTTTTGACAATTAACACCAACTCAACCATTGAGGTTTTATACTTCGTATTATGTTTAATGGTTAGCAGTAACTCGTGCAAAAATGTCATAAAACCGTATGTAGCAAACATGCACACTACAATTTCAAAAATTGTTTTCATCATGCCAAACACCTCCTATTTAATCTATGAAATGTTTAGCTTTACTGTTACTACTCCTCATTCAAAATATACTCGAACTTATCGCCCTTAGGACGAACTTTCTGAATGCAAACTCCTATACTCAAAAAAAGAAGCAGCTTAGATTAGCTGCTTCTCCTAATTTTGCATAGCTTATATTTCTTTTGCTTCCCTTTTTAAAACCTCAACCTTATCAGTCTTTTCCCACGGCAGATCAAGATCAGTTCTTCCAAAGTGTCCGTATGCTGCTGTCTGCTTGTATATAGGTCTTCTCAAATCAAGACTTTTTATTATTCCTGCTGGTCTTAAGTCAAAATGCTTTTCGACAAGCATCTCTATCTTCTCTTCAGAAATTGAACCCGTTCCAAAAGTATCTACTCTTACTGATACAGGTTTTGCAACACCTATTGCATAAGCCAACTGTACTTCACACTTTTCTGCAAGTCCTGCTGCTACGATATTTTTAGCCACATATCTAGCAGCATAAGCCGCAGAACGGTCAACCTTTGTCGGATCCTTTCCTGAAAAAGCACCGCCACCGTGTCTTGCATATCCTCCGTAGGTATCAACAATTATTTTCCTACCTGTAAGACCTGAATCCCCTTGTGGTCCACCTACAACAAATCTTCCTGTAGGATTGATAAAATATTTTGTGTTACTGTCAAGCAAGTTTTCCGGGATAACCGGCTTAATTACATGTTCAAGTATATCCTTTTCAATAGTCTCATGGTCAATTTCAGGACCATGCTGGGTTGAAATAACAACCGTTTCAACTCTAACAGGCTTGTCTCCATCATATTCTATAGTCACCTGAGATTTACCGTCTGGTCTCAAGTAATCTAAAGTTTTATCTTTCCTGACATCAGTAAGCTTTTTAGTAAGTTTATGTGCAAGAGAAATAGGCATAGGCATTAATTCCTCAGTCTCGTTACAGGCATATCCAAACATCATACCTTGATCCCCTGCACCAATTGCCTCTATTTGAGCATCTGTCATTTCACCATGCTTAGCTTCAAAAGCTTTATCTACACCCATTGCAATATCAGGAGATTGTTCGTCAATTGAAGTCAATACAGCACAGGTCTCTGAGTCAAAACCATATTTTGCTCTGTCATATCCTATTTCACAAATAGTATTTCTAACAATCTTTGGTATATCAACATAACAACGTGTTGTAATCTCCCCGGCTACTAAAACGAGTCCTGTGGTAACAGATGTTTCACATGCCACCCTCGCCATAGGGTCTTCAGAATATATTGCATCTAAAACAGCATCAGAAATCTGATCGCATATTTTATCTGGATGCCCCTCAGTAACTGATTCAGAAGTAAATAGTTTTTTTGACATTTATAAATCCTCCTTAAAAATAAAATTCGCCACGAAAAAAAACCTCATTCAACAAGAAGAGGGTTTCATTTCTCTCCTCATCTGTCAGAACATTAATCCTGTAGGAATTGGCACCGATACATAATGCCGGTTGCCGGGTTTCATAGGGCCCTTCCCTCCACCTCTCTTGATAAGGCTAACACTGTATTATTTTGTCAACTAATAATCTATCATATACATTACATTTAGTCAATAAATTATATTAACAAAAATTATTTTATAATTCGTAAACCTTCAGATATTTCTTCTAAAGGTTCTGGCTTAAAACCATTGGTAACTGCAAAGAAACGTCCCTCAATCTCTTTAATAACAACAGTACTAAAGTTTACAGTATCTTCACACAACATCCCCGTATAAATTTCTCTATCATTGACATCTTTATATCCTGAATACTTCCCCATCAAACTTTAAACTCTCCTTTTTTATTTCACAAATTAAGTTTCCCATATACTTTTTCTCTAAATTTAGAGGATTCAACTATATATCTCTCATGCTGACCCTCACCAATTTTCTCTCTAGAATCATAGGCCTCTACTTTGAACGTCAATTTTCTTCCTTCCACAGAAATAAGTTCTGCAACAGCCCTTACTTTCATTCCTACAGGTGTTGCTGCCATATGCTTTATATTAACTGACGTACCGACTGTTGTATAGCCCTTTGGCAGATGCACCGAAACTGCCGATAATGCCGAACGTTCCATAAGACTTATCATTGCAGGTGTCGCGTATACATCAAGATTTCCACTGCCCATTTCCTCAGCAGAACTTTTATTAAATACTTTAGTCTCAACTGTTGCTGTTAGGCCAACCTTTATGTTTATAGCTTCCATGTCATTTATACCTCAAAAATTTAAATTTGATCACATATAAAAATGAAACTTTAATCTCCAATTTTCATTTTTATAAATCGTCAAGTTTTTCTTTATTTAATTTTTGAACTTAATTATACGATGCTTTGTGTAGCCTTGAATAAATAATATTAAGGAACACAATCACCTTCTATTGCCTTATTTTCAAGGTGATTTTAAATGTTTTACAATACTTATGATGTTCTAAGGTAAGCATACTATGAAAATAATCTTTACAGACTGATGAAAACATACCATGAAGCATTTGCTATTATATCAAAAAACCAGCTTACAATAAAGAGTTATTTAGTAGTATAGGTCATTTTTTGAAATGGCCTATAGTTTAAAAAGAGATAGCAGTTATGCTATCCCTTAATAATGCAAAATCATTACATCATCTTATGCACCTGCAAAAAGTTCCTCAAATTCCTGTCCCTCAAGTTTTTCTTTTTCTATCAAAGCATTTGCTACAACGTGAAGCTTACTTATATTTTCTTTCAACAATCTAAGTGTCTTTTCATAACAACTGTCAATAATTCCTTTTACTTCTCTGTCAATTTGAGCAGCTACTTCTTCACTGTAGTTCCTAGCTTGTGCAAAATCTCTTCCAATAAAAACTTCCTCATTCTCATTGCCAAATATCATATTTCCAAGTCTTTCACTCATACCATACTTTGTAATCATGCCTCTTGCCACACCATTTGCCTGTTTAAGGTCTCCTGAGGCTCCGGTACTAATCTCACCAAGTACCAACTCTTCAGCTGCCCTGCCCCCTAATGATATAACAATACTTTCAAGCAAATGGGACCTTGTTCTGTAATTTCTATCTTCATCCGGCTTGAAAGAAGTATAGCCCCCCGCCATTCCTGCCGGGATAATAGATATCCTGTCTACCGTATCAGTAGTTGAAACCAGCTTGACCGCCAAAGCGTGACCTGCTTCATGATATGCAGTAAGTTTTTTCGCTTCGTCACTCATTACTCTGCTTTTCTTTTCAGGACCCATAACAACCTTAAATACCGCTTCTTTTATTTCTGACATTGTTATATTTGTCTTTTCTTTTCTAGCAGCAAGCAGAGCCGCTTCATTCAATAGATTTTCAAGATCCGCTCCGGTAAAGCCCGGTGTGGTCTTAGCAAGGTCACCAAGCTTTACATCCTCTGCAAACGGCTTACCTCTTGCATGTACCTTCAATATTTCTTCTCTTCCCTTGATGTCAGGTAAACCTACAACAACCCTTCTGTCAAACCTTCCTGGCCTTAAAAGTGCAGGGTCCAATATATCCGGTCTGTTTGTAGCTGCAAGTATTATAACACCTTCGTTTACACCAAAACCGTCCATTTCAACAAGAAGCTGATTCAAGGTTTGCTCCCGCTCATCATGGCCTCCTCCAAGTCCGGCTCCTCTGTGTCTACCAACAGCATCTATTTCATCTATAAACACAATACAGGGAGAATTCTTTTTTGCCTGTTCAAAAAGATCTCTTACCCTTGAAGCACCAACTCCGACAAACATCTCAACAAAATCGGAACCACTTATTGTAAAGAAAGGAACTCCAGCCTCTCCTGAAACAGCTTTTGCAAGCAAAGTCTTACCTGTACCAGGAGGTCCTACGAGCAAAACTCCTTTAGGAATTCTAGCCCCTAATTCAACAAATTTCTTAGGCTGCTTCAAAAACTCAACAATTTCTTGAAGCTCTTCTTTTTCCTCGTCTGCTCCAGCTACGTCATTAAAGGTAATCTTCTTTTTGTCGTCTATGGTCATCTTAGCTCTACTTTTCCCAAAAGACATGACCCTGCTTCCGCCTCCACCTTGCGACTGCTGAAGGAAAAAGACCCAGAACAACACAAATATAAGGATCAACCCAAATGGGGGTATTATTGCCACCCACCACGGAACTGTAGGAGGTAATTTAACTTCGAAATCGATCTCTTTACCTTTAATAGGCTCTTTCAATTCACTCATTAAAGATTCTACATCAGGAATATATACAATACACTTATCCTTTCCTTTTTCGCCACTAATAAGTACTACATCAGCTTTACTTCCTTCTAACTGAATCTCTTTAACATTTTTATTCTGGATTTGTTGTAAGAGATAAGAGTAACTTTTTACTTCCGGTCCTGCATTGTTTGTAACCACTGCAACAAATAGTAATATTATCACAAATAATACTATATATATGCTTATGTTTTTGAAGTATTTCAAATAGCTCCCTCCTTATTTCGCATATCTATAAATAACAGTATATATCTGCCATTATATATATTTACATTATATTAA
>CAYXPB010000009.1:0-40616 GCA_964466645.1 uncultured Acetivibrio sp.
TCAAATTGTTATTAATTCTCATAAAAAATTCCTCCTTGATTCTTTTGGTTTTTTTGCGTCCATGCGCTTATCACTTGGTTACATACTCCTAGTCCTTAACTACCTCAATAACTGAAGTACCCCTTGAGGAGCCTGGTTTGCCTGTGCAAGCATAGCCTGTGCAGCTTGTTGGAGAATATTGTTCTTAGTGAACTCCATCATTTCCTTCGCTATATCTACATCTCTTATTCTAGATTCAGAAGCTTGGATGTTTTCAGAGGCATTATCCAAGTTTTTGATAGTATGCTCTAATCTATTTTGGTTTGCACCCAATTTAGATCTCTCAGCAGATACAGTTTTAATTGCAGTATCTATTGTACCTATAGCTACCGTCGCAAGTGAATAACTACCGACACTATTACTTACATTATTAACTGCCAAGGCTGCAGCACACATTGCACCTATATTTAATTCCATAGAGACACCGCTGTCTGCACCAATTTGGAAATTAGCAGCTGTCGTAGCTAAATCGCCATTTAAAAGTTTCTTTTCATTGAAGGTTGTACTTGAAGCTATTCTGTCAATCTCAGCTATCAATGTCCCTAGTTCATCTTTTACAGCTTCCCTGTCTTTAGTAACATTTGTGTCGTTAGCAGCTTGTACTGCTAATTCTCTCATTCTTTGAAGTATTGCGTGAGTCTCATTTAGTGCTCCTTCAGCTGTTTGAATCATAGAAATAGCATCCTGAGCATTTCTTGAAGCCGTATTTAGACCTCTAACTTGAGCTCTCATTTTTTCAGATATTGAAAGACCAGCTGCGTCATCTCCTGCACGGTTAATTCTGTATCCAGAAGAAAGCTTCTCCATTGATCTTGCGCCAGAGTTGTTTGTGATTCCTAGTTGTCTGTGGGCATTCATTGCCATCAAATTGTTATTAATTCTCATAAAAAATTCCTCCTTGATTCTTTTGGTTTTTTTTGCGTCCATGCCATCACTTAAATTATACTTTAACAACAGGCCTTCTTGAAAAAATATATTCTTAAGTGATCTCATAATATATATCGACTGAATAAAAAAAATCTTAACACAATTTTTTAAGATTTTTTTAGAAAATTTATTCTGTTAAAATAGGACTTATTAGGTATTCTAACATAGTGATAAAAACACAGAAAAAAAGTGATTGCGACAATCACTTTTTACTACTTAAGCAAATCTTTCAGGTCAATGGATTTCACATTGGCAGCTTTTTTATTCTCTGCCTGGATTTCGAGGAATATTTCCTTCCTATAAATAGAAACACTTTTAGGTGCGTTAATTCCTATACGCACCTGATCCCCTTGAACATCCACAATAGTGATCTCAATATTGTCGTTTATGACTATTGATTCATTTTTCTTCCTTGTTAGAACCAGCACCTGTATTTACCTCCTGTCTACGGAGTTCTTCTACAATATAGTGTCGCACACTATACATATCCGTGTCAAGGACAACTTGCATTCCACTATTATTTTTTGTATTTATAATTACAGGAGCCTTTAGATTCATTGTCATTTTACTAGGGTCTTCCGGTACAACAACTATTGCCAAAACCATCACATCAGATATACTCTCAATATTAAGACTGCCAACTGTCTCCTCAGAGATTTCAATATCATAATTTCCTAAAATCATGAAAGGATTAATTACTGCAAAAGCCAATTGTCCATCATCAACACATTGAAGCCATCGGAATGGTGATGTCTCATCTCCGTTATACAATACTATATACCTCTTTAAATTCTCAAAGCTCGGTATTCCTTCCCTAAAAGTTATAATTTTGTTTTCATCAATTTCAATTTCTCCAAAGTGCTTTGTGTTTAGAAGCATTTGATCTCCTCCGTTTATACTTTACAGTTTAGCTATTAGATATACGTATTAACTTTATTTTCTTTTATATATTCAAACTTAATTGATGCATACTGAGATAGAAATATTTTTACTTGTGCTGGTGTATAATTAATATTAACCTGTGCAGGAATAAAATTCACCTCCACACCGTTATTAATTCCTTCGTTGTCTCCATTCACAAATTCAATATTAAGATTTCCCTCTATTAAGTTAATCTCAGGTCTTGCTTTAGGAATGAAGTCAATATTAAATTCATGGGTAGTATAAGAATCCCTTTGGGCAATCTCGGCTATAGGATTTCCTCCATTTTCAATCGCTGCTAAAGTGTTACCGTCATCTACTATTTTCCCTATATTTGCCAAGTGTTCTTGCTTAACCCTTTCAATCTCTGATTTTATAAAGTCAAAGTTATTTTTATATCCTGCACTGGCAAAAGCTTCATATTGGTCGATATCCAACATTGGAGGTTCAGTATCAATTTTCAATTTTGCAGGCTTTTGTTTTACCTGCAATTGTGCCCTTTGAGTTCTAAGCTCAAGCACAGATGGAATTGTTTCAATACCAATCTTTGCATAGGTTTGAGTTATATTAAGTGCCATGTTGGCTCACCCTCTTTAAACCCAATTTTCAGCAGTCTTATCGCAAGAAGTCAACTAACGAGGTTTGTATTATTTTTGCACCCCCTGACAGAGATGCCCTATATACATTTTCTTCATTCTTTAGAAGCATGATGTTTTCTGCCTGATCCACGTCCTCATTTTCACTCATAAGCTTGGAGAAATTAAGTTTATCACTCTCAAGCCTATCTCTTGTTAACTCAAGGCGGTTATACCTTGCCCCAACACCAGCTCTTATTGCCAGCAAATTGTTGAATTCCTCATCAATATCTGCTATTGCACCGCTGATACCGTCTTTATCTCCTGAATTAAGGGCATCTATATAGTTAGTCATCATCTGTATTAGTTGACCCGCTCCTCCTGTAGTCGCTTCGCCTCCATTATTAAAAAGTTGCCCACCCATTACATTTACATTTATATTATCACTGATACCTATCTCATACATTATTGATTCAGTATTTTTAACATCTATAGCAAAAGTCCCATCCTCATTGAGAAGCTTTGTATCGGTCTTAAATCCAGAGAAAATATATCTGCCGGCATAAGTCGCATTACCTACTTGAATTAATTGACCTTTAAGTTGCTCCACTTCTTGTGCTATCTTTTGGGTATCTTCATCGGTTGCAGTACCATTACTTCCCTGCACAGCCAGTTCCCTTGCTCTATGCAGTATTTCCCCCACATTATTAAGAGATGCTTCCGTTATTTCCAACCAAGACATTGCATCATCCGCATTTCTTATATGTTGGTTTATTTGAGAGACATCGGTACGGAGTTTCAGTGCTCTTGCTGCCACAACAGGATCATCGGATGGAACCGAAATCTTTTTACCTGTTGCCAGCCTTTTTTGATAACTCTCCATTCTTATCAAATTTCTTCCTATATGATTAACCATGTTGTTTACAAGCATATTGTTTGTTATTCTCATATCAACCCTCCAGCTTTCTACTGTTTACCACCTTATAAACCTACTCTGTTAATAAGAATATCGTAAATTTCCGACATTGCATTAATCATTTGTGCAGCTGCACTATATGCTTGCTGTTGTTTTACCATATTTGACATTTCTTCATCTAAGGACACTCCCGATTCAGACAATCTACGATTTTCTATCTGTTCAATGATAACCGTCTTGTTTGCAGCGAACCTTACAGCTTGCTGTGAATTTACACCCAAGGTGGTTACAATAGCCTTCATAAAATCTTCTGGAGCTCCCTCAACAAACATTTCAGTATTAGTTCTCAATTTTATAAGTTTATTAAGGTTTACTGTGTTTCCCACTTCATTATCAACTTCGGAAGTTGCAATTTTATTAATGTCGTTCAATATATCGCTGCTGACTGCAAAGTTTTTGGCTTTTAAGCTATTATAGCCATCACCGATAATAAAATCATCGCTGCTTAGCGCTTTATTATCCTCTCCAAGCATCGTAAAGAACCTTATTCCGTTAGTTGCATCGCTTCCAACACCATATCCGTCTATATGCCCTTCACCATCTTCATCTGCACCTGCAATTGCTCCATCGTTATTGTAATCAATGTCCCCCTCATTAAACGCTTTTGCAAAGGTTTGGACAAACTGATTCAACTTCTTTATATAAGAAGGTATTCCACTAAAAACAGGACTACCATTTTCTCCATCGTTTCCATCTCTTACATCAAGGTAACCCTTTAATGCTCCGCTCTTTACTTTTAAAGTATTGCCGTCTGCCCAACCCACTTCATAAAGATTGGGAACATCCTCATCGCTTAATTTGCTTTCTCTCTGGGTTACCGCCAATTTACTTATACTAAAATGGTCAACAAATGCCTTTCCACTAATTGTTATATTCATTCGTGAATCGACCTTACCATTTGGGAGTTTGCCAACAATAATTTCACTCGCATCAATATTTACCAACTTGGAAAGTTTATCAATGAGCAAAGTTCTTTGATCCCGAAGGCTATTAGCAGTGTTGCCATCCAACTCAGAGCTGTATATTTGTTTGTTCAATTGCTGAATTTGGGCTCCCAAGGAATTTATATTTTCAACGTTTACCTCAATTCTATCGTTAACATCTACTTGGAGCTGTTCAAAATGGTTTGCCATGCCATTAAAATATTTGGCTAATGTTACTCCACGCTCTTTTACCAAAGTCCTGACCGACTCACTTGTAGGATCTTTGGAAAGCTCCTGAAGAGCACCAAAAAATTCATCCATTATTGTACTAAATCCACTGTTGGAAGGCTCATTAAAGGTAACTTCCATTTCCGACAAAAGAGCTTTCTTAACTTCCCATTCTCCGTAGGAATTGTTTTCACTCCAATACTTGAAGTCAAGATATTCATCCCGAACTCTATTTACCCCTATAACTTCAGAACCGGTGCCAACCATACCTGTTCCATCAAGTAAAGGTAAAGGTCTTGATGCCGTTTGTACGGCTTGCTGTCTCGAATACCCAGGAGTGTTGACGTTATTTATATTGTTGTTAATGATGTCAAGATTCCTCTGGGCTGTGTATAAGCCTCTGACTGCTACATTAAAACCAAAAAAGCTTTGTCTCATCCTTTATCACCTACCTACCAATCCCATGCGGGATATTATTGTGTCAAACATGTCATCTATAACATTTATAGCCCTTGACGCCGCACTATATGAAAACTTATATTTCATCATATTTGATACTTCTTCATCCATTGACACACCCATTATTGATTGTCTTTGGAAATCAGCGGACTCCACCAGTTTACTCTGACTTTCGGTTATTCCTCGTGCTTCGAAACCGCCGGCACCAACATTTAGGATAATGGATTGGTAATAGTCATCAATACTTAATTCTCCCTTTAAGTCGGTTATACATTTTATTCCTCTTAAGTTAGCAATAGCTATTGCAATGGTATTGTCCCCACTCGCTCCGCTTTCAGAAGCAACAACATTATTTAAATTAGTGAGGTTGTCATTTAGTTTGATATTTCCCATCACAAAAGGACGTTCTTCATTAATTTTCACAAAGAAATCTTCTCCGCCAAGTGATGGAGGTCCAAGTGTTTTTCCGTCTTTATGAAGAGTGTTTAATTCTTTAGTTAATGCACCAACAAGAGAATTGAGTCTTTTTATCAAATCAGGCAATATATCTGTCGTATTTTCCGGAATACCTCCCGTAGCGTCAAAAACCTCTCCTCTAGATTCGAGAAGACCCTTTATTATACCGCTTTTAATTGGCACTTCAATATCTGTACCCATTAACTTTGGAACTAAAAACATTCCTGAGGTCTCACCTTGATCTGCAATAAGGTTTGTCTGGTCTCCCTTTGTAACCAAAAAGTATCCTCCGAGGGTTATATCCAGCTGTCCATCCTGCATCTCACTCACTTCAACATCTGCAAGTTTACATAGCCTGTCTAAAAGCAAATTCCTTTGATCCCTATAGTCATTTGCACTATCTTTTGATATTTCAACCTTTAGTATTTCAAGGTTTAACTTTGCTATTTGACTTGTTATGTCGTTTACTTCCTCTATTCTAACTTTTATTTCTGAATCAAGGTCTTTCTGTAACTTATCGAGTTGCACTCCTAGATGATTAATCTGTTCTACAAGTGCCTCTCCTCTTTTACAAACTAAAGCCCTGACTGTAAGGCTGTCAGGCTCTTTTGACAATTCCTGCCACGAATCCCAAAACTGGTTCATAACTTCTTGAAGTCCACTTTCCATTGGGTCTCCAAGTATGGCCTGCACATCCTCAAAGGTCTTATTTCTTGTTTCCCAATAACCTAAAGCCGTACTTTCTTTCCTATATGTATTATCTAGAAATTGATTTCTTATTTGCCTTAAATCCTGAATATCTGCACCAAGGCCGTATTGATGCCCTTGTGATTTATAGTAAGGCCCTGTTGAAGATATTGCTTGCTGCCTCACATAACCCTTTGTATTGACATTAGCAATGTTGTGCCCTGTCACAGACAACGCACGTTCACTAAAAGACATTCCTGATTTAGCAATTTCAAAACCGGCAAAACCTAATGCCATATTAACGCCTCCAGATAAGAATATTTATAGTTTCACATCAAAATAAGCCTTTTTCTTTCCTTCATTTGTATTTCCCGTATTACCATAATTATTATTTTCTTCCGGGACACTCGATAAAACATTTACTGAAAAATTTATATAGTCAATTGAATTTTGAATAAGTTTTGAATTAAGTTCATTTATAGTCTTAATTTCACTAATAGTACTCAGAAGCTTTGTTTTGTATGCTTCAAACCTTTGTGTCTGGTCTTTGTCAAGATATCGAAATAGTTCGGAAATAGTTAAATCCCATGGATTCGTCCTAAGTTCCTTCGATAAATCATTTACAATCTTTTCTCGGAAGGCTTCGAGTTTTCCCATATTTAAAATAAGAGCCTGTTCTATTTTTGTAATATTATCAAGTTCAGTTATCTTTCCCTTAGCAATAATCTCTGTTTTATCCTTCGATACCTTCAACAGTTCTTCATAGATTCGAATTTCACGCTCTAATATATCCATTAATTCATTTATTTTTTCACTATTCATAAAATTTCCACCCCGGCTTTAATAAATTTATTGCGGGAAAACTTGGATCAAACCCATGCCTCCCGCAAATAGTAGGTATTTTAAACCTTCTTGTCCATAACCGATTTTAGGATTTTGTCGGCTATATCTGTCTCTTTTACTTCATATTCGCCAGCTTCGTATTTGTCTTTCAATTTGTCTACTAGCTCATTCCTTATTTCCGGTGTGTTTTTTAGTGCTTTCATCACTGTTTGAATGTCCTTTGCCTCTTTTGATATTGACACTGCATCTGTCTTTGAGCTTAGTCTGTCTGCTCTATCAGCTTTTCCCACGCTCTTTTTCTTGCTGTAAACCCCAGATACTTTCGGGATTTCCCCCCAGATCTTCATACCTACCACTCACTTTCAAAATTTTTTTATATGTTAATACTATCTGTATAAACTTTATCATTAGTTTCTCCAAAACTTTCTCTCATTAATAATATCGTCACTCTCAAAAAATAATTAACATATTTTTATAAAAAAATATCTACGACTTTGAGGTCATAGATATCTTATAACGGAATCAACCAATATAGCAATAGTATTTCCCAATAATTCCAATTGCGCTACCTACCATATTTGTGTAAGTATCTCATTCCGCTACTTTTTTTTGTTGGGTCAGTTGATGAAGCTGACACTTGACCTGCCGCCGATTTCAGCTCATCCGTAAACTCCCTTGCACAACTTTCACAAAAGCGTCCGGTAGCTATTGACTTGCCACACTTTTCACATTCTAAAAACATATTGCCGCCTTCACCAATTATCTCTAAACGACCTTCCTTCAAGTAAGTTCTAATTTGCTGAACACTGATTTCAAGCTCTTTTGACACCTCAAACAACGAAGCTTTAGGATTATCATAAAGATAATCCTTTACTCTTTTAAAATTTTCTTCATCCTGTTGTTTGCAATCAAAACAGATTGGCGGTCCACTAAGATAATTGAATATTTTATTGCACCTTCTACAGTTTCTTACATCTGGCATAAAAACACCTCCTAGCTTGAATTAAAACTTCCTTCCTGTAGCCACTACAGCTGCTGTAACCTTACGTGCCCCTGCATCTTTTAAAACTTTACAGCATTCATTAAGGGTAGTTCCTGTAGTAAAAACGTCGTCTAAAACAAGTATTGATTTGTCCTTTACTGAATTTAAATCGGTTACTAGAAAAGCACCTTTTACATTTTTAAGTCTATCTGCTCTGTTTAGAAGGCTCTGGCTGTCAGTATTTTTAGTCCTTATGAGTAGGCTTTTGTTTACTTCAATCCCAAGTAACCTGCCTAATTGCTTTGAAATCAGATGTGCCTGGTTATACCCCCTATTTTTCTCCCTCTTACGATGAAGGGGTACACTTACAATTATATCAACTTTTTCCCAATCTGTCATTCCTTTTATCCGGTCATAAATAAGCCTTGCAAAAGTCCTTCCAAAAGAAGGTCTGTTAAAAAACTTATACTTTATCAGAGCTTCCTTTATTATCCCTGAATATTCACATATACAAATAATATCGTCAAAATAGCTATTTGCTTTAATAAGATTTACGTTTCTATTTTTCATAAAAGGAATCTTCAGGCTGCAATTCTCACAAATACAAATTTTTATACCATAATTCAATATTTTGTTGCAAAATATGCACTTAGGTGGGAATATCATATCAAGAATTCTTTCAAGCAACAGTATTCACCTGCCTATCATGTCAATTGTTCAACTCCTTCAATACGCTTCTCTAGCACCTTCCAGCTAATCTTTCACCACACGAACATCCATTTGCGGATAAGGTATGGATATATCCTTCTCATCAAAATTCTTTTTAACCTCTTCTAAAACATTATAATAAACCTCCCAATAGTCCTGAGAATTAGCCCACACTCTTACAGTATACATTACAGCACTTTCTCCATGTTCCGACATCCTAACAAAAGGTTCCGGATCTTTTAGCACAAGCTTCTGACTGCTTACTACATCCTTTAAAACGCTTATCACCTCAGATTTATTTGCATCATACGATACTCCAAATTTGAAGTCAACTCTTCGGGTAGCTTTTTTAGAATAGTTTACTATACTTGAATTGGCCAAGCTACCATTAGGTATAAATATAACTTTATTGTCCGGGGTAACAATCTCGGTTTGTAAAATCTTTATCGCCTGTACTGTTCCAGAGTGTCCATTAACTTCAATAAAGTTGCCCACGGCAAAGGGCTTTGTTGTAAGAAGTAAAACTCCTCCTGCAATATTAGAAAGTGAGCCTTGAAAAGCAAGACCGATCGCAAGACCTGCCGATGCTAACACCGCCACAAAGGATGAAGTTTCTACCCCCAAAATACCTATAACAGAGACCACCAAAAATATTTTCAGCAAAGCATCAATAAGCGAAAGCATAAAAGGTTTTAAACTAACATCCATTTTGGATTTATCAAACAAAACTTTCAATCTTTTAACGCCCCATTTTATAACTATAATACCTACTACCAATACCACAACAGCAAAGGCTAGTTTACTAATCGCCGGTATAAGCACTGAATATACAAAATTTCGAAAAAATTCTACCATAAAATCATCTCCTAGTGTAATATTGGTTCAAGCTAATATAAACATAAATCCACTAGATTTTATCACAAAATTAAAAGCTTTTCCACCTGCATGTTCACTTACGAAGAACCTTTGGATAATATTGATCGAAAGGAGTTTATTCAAGATATGTTTAAGGTGTTGGAAGATGATGTAAAGATGATGTAAAGGCAATGTTAATTCTATTCTACTACATAGATTTACCCCACAAGGAAATTGCCAATATATTTCACACCAAACCTGATGTAGTTAAAATGAAAATTCATAGAGCTCGTAAAAAACTTTGTGATCAGTTCGGTAAAAGGTGGGAGGGTGAGTATAGTGTGTGATTATAGTTCTGATTTTATCATTAAATACAGAGACTCAGTTATCAGTCAAGATGAAAAAGATAAATTTGAGCTTCATCTTTTGAATTGTGAAGCTTGCAGAAATAAGGTTGCTTTAGACAAAGATTTTATTGATTATCTAAAAACCGAAAATTCTACCGCAAAAAACTTTAATAAGGTTCAAGTAATGTCAAATATCGATTTAAACAAATACCATTTCGGAAAGGGGAAATTTATGGCTAAATTAATAAAATGGAAATCGATTAGTATTAAAATTGCTGCAATATCAGTTGTTTGTATTGGGGGTATATCTTTGGCACACATTATTCCTGTGAGGGAAGGTTTTAAAACTCTATCTTTAAGTAGATTAAATGATAATGTTTCTGCCGGCAGTGGGTCAGATACCATCCAAGCTTCAACACCTAAACCATCAGCTCCAGTCATTAGTTCAAACGGCATTTTGTCCAATTATGTAGATTTTGATAAATTGCCAGAGAATTGAATTTGTAAGTACCTACTTACATATACTGTATAATACGACTGAATGCTTTTTGCTCAGATCTTCTATAACTCCTTGCGTCGTAATATCTACACTTATTCCTGAATTATTCTAAAATTGGCTCGCCAACTCCATTAATGAAGTATGAAAATCTCGTTTTAGAATTTTTTCTTCCAAAATACCAGAAACCGAATGCCTTACTTCTTGAACTCCATTCTGTGCTATCCTTATTGCCTCTTCAAGTTGTTCATTTATTTTGTCAGCATTAGATCTTGTCATCTTGCAGACCTCTAAAAGTTTTATTAAAACAGTTAAAGAATGTCCAAGCGTATCATGTACTTCTCTTGACAAGCAGCTTCTTTCGCTAGCTATAGAAATTTCTTTAATCATTGCATCTCTCTGAGTTCTCATATCTATAGCTTCTTTATATTTTACACTATACAGCGAAAACCAAATTGCACCTAAGTTTATTGCCGGAAAAGTCATCAAAAAAGCACCTCCCATACGAGGTGCTTATCTAATTAAATAAAAAATAGTTTACAACCTACAATTCTATTATCTGTAATGTTGAACAATTAGATGTTATTTATGTAGGGCTTTAGGCGTCTTAGGCTGATAAAATATTAACCAACTTGCAGTACTCGCAGACACCATCGATACAACCACCAGCATAGCAGAAATTACCCCTAGTAACTTTCCTTTCATAATAACATCTCCCCTTTTTTATTTAATAGAGAGAATTTATCATCCTTCAGATATACTCTCCCTATCAGTGCCTTTTTCACTCTTGATTATTCCTGTCTCTATATCCTTCTTTATACCTTGTAGTACCCTTTTCAACTCTCCGTATTGTTTCTCGTCAATTAGAGCACATAAGTATTCAATATTTTGAACAAATTCTCTTCCATCCATTTGCCTTTTTATCTCTTCTTCTTTCTGAATTGTTTCTCCAATTTTGAACACACTTCTTATCAAAAGCATTGTAAATACTATTGTTATAACGAAACTAGTAAATATTAGAACTCTGTCTTTCAAAGCTCCAAAAATATCATTATTAACAATAAACATCGTATATATAAATATAAGTATAAAAAGTCCAAATGCCAACTGTAAAACCAAAACCCCAAGTCTACTTTTCTGAGACTTGTCCAATTTAGTTTTTCTTAGGTAGTGTATATTAATATCTTTCCTATACATAAATACAAGAACTGCAATTACTATAAGAAATTCTGATATCAAACACGCTGCCCTAATTGGTGTATTATTAAAAATCTCATCTTGTGATACATTCATAAAAACCCGAAGCAGAGCGACCATTATTCCTTGTGCTAATGTAAAACTCACAAGAGTAACCAAGCACCCCAATGTTGCTTCTAATATACTTAACTTATATCCAAAATAAATCAAACCTGCAAAACATAATAATTGTAAGAAAGAAACAAAAATATCTTGGTAAGGTATAAATTTAGCAAAATAAAATATAATCGCAGTTGCAAAACCTACAACAAATACATTACGAACTCGTACTATTTCTTTTCTTCCTAATAGTACCCAAGCATACAGTGCCATTAGAAACTGCTCTGGAACCGAAAAAACGATAAAATCTATGATGTCTATAAAACCCATAAGATTTTCCTCTCCTGTTGTTTAATAATCTATCACATCACTTTAATACATTCAACATTTCTCTATTATTCGTCATTATTCGACAAAATTTCTTCGTATAAACTTCTTATTTACAGTAAGATACAAACTTAATGAAAATTTTCATGTGAGCGTTATCCTTCCCCCACATCACTTCTGGATGCCACTGAACACCCACTGCAAACTTACAACTTGTGTGCTCTATTGATTCTATAATGCCATCACCACACCTCGAAGAAACAATAAACCCATGTGCAACATCCTTTACGGCCTGATGATGGAATGAATTAACTCGTATAACTTCCTCATGATGCGCTTTAAACACCTTGGTATCCTTATCAATATGAATTTCATGAGTTGGATACCATTTTGGAGCACTCTGGGAATGCTTATAAATCTCCTTGCCCTTTTGCTCTGCATAAATATCTTGATATATAGTGCCACCTAAGGCAATGTTCATTACCTGACAACCTCTGCATATTCCCAAAATTGGCTTGTCGGTTGCAATTGCCTCTCTAGCTGTAAATATCTCCATTTCATCTCTTAGCGGAGAAATCTCACCACCAAAAGAATAATTTGGCTCTCCCCAATGCCTTGCATCTACGTCACTACCACCGGAAAGTAATATTCCATCGAAACGGCCTATTATACTCTTTAGAAATTCTACATCGTCAGTTAGTGGTAAAAGAACAGGTAATCCTCCGGCCAATCGAATTGCTTCAACATAACCGTTATTAATATAAAGCTTATTTTCACTATAGTCAAATCCGGCAGTTATTCCAATTATAGGTCTACTGTTTGGCATTTTGCACACCCCTTATTATTTGATATATAGTAAATATATTCAAAACAAACTTTCTAAACACCCATTGATCAGTTATTTTCTGGAATCACCTAAAATAAAAAAGCGTACTCAAAACAGGTCAATCCCAGGTTTGAGAACGCCTTTCATTATTATCACAATTACTACAATTTGCTCAATGCTTCCGATTCTGTACCATAAATTTCTATAAAACGATTGAGCCTTGTCACTTCAAAAAGCTTCTCAATATCAGGCAGTAAATTGCAAAGAACCATTTTGCCCTTTTTTTCTTTAAACTTCTTATATGTGTCAATAATAATACCCAAACCTGCACTATTCATATATATAACGCCATCCATGCTTATAATAATGGTCTTGCCTTCATTATCCCTTGCTAAACCATCAAGTAAATCCTTAAACTCATTTTGAGTAGATATCCTTATTTGCCCTGTTAGTTTAATTATCTTAACACCATCCACTTCTTTTGTTTCGAATTTCATCTGGCAAACCCCCTCTAAGGTTTATTTAAAAGCAGCAATATTAATTCGGACTCTATATTAATGTACTATCCCTATTATCAATAGTCAAATCAAAATATTTACAAGTCTATCAATACTCTTAAAAGATTCCTACTCAAACAATAGCCAGAAATGGGTTTGGTATTTCTGTATTTCAAATGCCTTAACCTATTATATATTAACAAAACAGTTATTTCAATAATTTTCTATATAATAAAGAATTTAATAAGCATAAAGTGCTAAAGTATATTCAATTATAACCGATATAAAAAATAAGAAAAAAGTACTATATATAAAAAAAAGTACTATATATAATAAGTATAATGTACCTTACTAAAGAGGAGGAATATTATATGCTTTATACCGGCAAAATAGTAAAATACTATGATAATGAAGCAATAATCCTTACCTGGCTGGATAATGAAGTACTTTTGTTTATCGAAGATAATTATGTTAAGTGGGTAGATAAGTTCATGTTGGAGATAGCCCAGTAATACTTATTAGTGCCTCGTAACTTGATTAAGAGCTCAGTTACGAGGCACTAAACGCAATAGTACATTTAACCTTGATAAGTATTGAACCTCAAGAAAGCTAAAATGTACTAAGCCTTTTCAAACATATCTTTTCCAACACCGCAAACAGGGCAAACCCAATCTTCCGGTATATCCTCAAAGGAAGTTCCCGGAGCAATACCACCATCTGGATCTCCTTCAGCCGGGTCGTATATATACCCGCATACAGTACACAAGTATTTGTCCATTAAGTATCATCTCCTATTAATAATTTTATTACATGTTAATAATAATACCATATTTCCACCTAATTGAAACATAATATTTAGGACCTTTTTAACAATAACCCTAAACCTTAATAGAAGAAAAGGGTTTTAAGAAAAAAATTTCTTAAGACCCTTTTCCTTTGCCTACAATTTATGCTTTCGAACTGCAAAACGAGGAAGATAGTGCAGGATCATTGCTTATTTTCCACAAAACATATTTAACACTCATGGAAATAGTATCTGCCATTTTCATAACCAGATTTAATCTTGTATTCTGAAGAATAAGGTAATCCATAAAACCGCCAAAATTAACAATTCCGGTTATGTACATATCACCCACTGGAGCAAGGTCTTTCTTAACTCCAGAGCCTGGCTTTATGGATCCTTCACCTATTGTAATATATCCTACATGATCCATTTTTCCAAGACACGCATCAATTGCAATTACAAAGGGTCTATCATAGAAATTTTGTATATGTTCCATTACTTTGTCTATATTCTTTGCATGTACCGGGTCATCCAAACTACCATGTACATATATATTCCTGTATTCCAAGTTGCTCATTTTATAACCAATAAGAGGACCCAAACTATCTCCCGTAGATCGGTCAGTTCCTATGCACACAAATACTATTGACTTATATCCGCATTTTAGCGAATTCCCGATTAGAGCATACATTGTATCCGTAAGTATCTTAAATGCCGACTTGCTGTTCATATCAATATAAAGCTGCTTACTTGACGTCTTAAGAAACATATCTTTGCTCCTGTACGGCTATCTCTAAAAACAATCAATTCAATAACTTTAGTATAGCGTCCTTCAAATCGAAGTTATTAGAAATCACCCAATTTATATATATCTATAAATATTATTCCCCTATATTGTAGTTTTATTACTCATTTATATAATTTAGGTAATTTATTTTTATTGATAATGACTTTTCTCTTTGTTATTATCAATGTATATATTCTTCTTAAAAAGTCTGTTTTATTCAGCAGACTTTCAGGAGGAACCTTATTTGCAACCTCAAGTTGCTATACGGAATTCTGAAGGGATATTACCATGAACAATTATAACAATTTCAATTTTAAACCCTACCTTTTTTAAAAAAACTATTTTAATATTTTTATTTTTAGCCCCCTAAAAAAACACCCTTTTTCTGAAATACTATACCGTAAGACATCAAGGGCAGTTTGACGATCTAAAGTCTTTACCAACTATGGTTGGTAAATAATCATGCTAATCCTCAAATAATATAAATTCCATACTTTTAAAGTTGGATACTCCTGCTCTGCTTGAATAAATTAAGCAGGGCCATTTTCTTTTTTGGAGGATTTCTTTTAGGTAATCTTAAAAAAAATATCCGGTCAATTGCCATTTCTAAAAATTTTTGAAGTTTTAACTTTTTCGTAACCTATAGTTCATAATCTTACTATATTATTTATATCAGAGAGGGAATTTGAATTACAAATAGAAATCAAATACTTTCTGTAAGAAGTAGAAAGTATTTTATATAAATTTAACAATCTTCTTGACCAAAGGGGGGAGTGGCAGTTTAATAAAAATCACTTTGTCGCTTAAGGGAAATAATCATTGTAATTTATCTATAAAAACTATTTACTACATTATTTATTACTTGACACACTTAATTTATTTTATTCAATTTATCTACGATTGGACTAATCGCTTAAACACATTATACAACAAGGCATTTGTCAACATCCTGTATACGACCTAATATACTTTGTAGCAAGGAACATCACTTTTACGCACTAACAAATATCGCTTATATGTTATACTATGTGATTTTAACAGCATCTGGGGTTTATCTCCCCCCCGTATTTGTAAAGAAATTTATATAGAAGAAAATTTAATTTTGAGTATGTTTACATTTTTGTAATTACATCCTCCCTAAATTTCAGTCGGTTAGTTACCATACAAACTAACCGTTTTTGTTTTCTCCGAAAATATTGACTAATGAATTTTTTTCAAACACCTAAAACAAGTAATATTTCAGTTATTTTCAATCATATACTTTTATGAACAAATATATAAGGGGTAGAAGAATGTTTTTCCTATTAACTTTAAAGAGAACACATTTAATATTAATTACTTTTATACTATCAACACTTATATTAAGTGTCTCTTTTTATAATGCCTCACCCTTAATGACAAGTACGCCTATCGATGAAAGTCATAATCAAATAATAGAAGAACTTCTCTCTACCAGAAACAACGCCTTCCTTAATGGCAATTTGGAAGTTATTGAAGCAATGTATGACAAAAATACCAAACTTGGGACCTGGGCATATGAACATCAAATGAAAAAAATGAAATACCTCCATAATTGGGCTGAAAAACAAGGTATCATATTTTCCAATATAAAATCAAAATTCAAGATACGGACTGTAAAAGAAAGTAACAATACAACTTCTTATAACTTTATAGTTTCTACTGAATATAGCTACGTTTATGAAAATGAACCTCAAACAGAAAATTTCTTTAGAATAGGTACATATCATTCCTTAAAACTACTCAAATACGACAATAGTTGGTTGATTGCAAAAGAGTGGTATACCGATCCTTTTGCCGATTCTTTAGATCTTGAAAACTTGAAAACAGAAGAATTTGAGGAATATATACTTTCATCAAACTCAAGAGATTTTTCAAGCTTGAATCAAAGAAGAATAAACGCTGTTGAATATTCAGATCGTTATTGCGGTGCTGCTGGCGACGAAGAGTTTGGATTCAGCTATAACAAGAAATATAGAGATTACAATCCTTTAGGCGGTGATTGTGCAAATTTCGCATCACAAACACTTTTTGAAGGCGGCAAATTTAAAAAGACCGGAACATGGAATTACACAAAAGACGGTAGCAAATCATGGGTAAATGCTCAAGCCTTTAAAGATTATATGATAAATAGCTCCCGAGCATCTTTAATAGCTAAAGGTACATATAATCAAGTATTTAAAGCATCCTTCAAACTGTTACCTGGAGATTTTGTCGCTTACGAAAAAAAAGGAAAGATAACCCACATTTCAGTAGTAACCGGGGCTGATTCAAAAGGTTATACCCTTGTCAACTGCCATAATACAGATAGATATAGAGTTCCCTGGGATCTTGGATGGAACAATAAAAACATTAAATTTTGGCTTGTAAGAGTCCATTATTAAAACTTTTCTATAATGACTTAGGCTTTTCAAAAAAACAAAAGACCGACAACGTCGATCTTTTATTTTATAAGTCTAAAATTATAAAAAATCTTTTATGGTTTTCATAGATATTAGGTTATTTTTTGAAATAGCCTTATTCTTTATCAACGATACCAAATCTCTTCTTAAACTTATCAACACGTCCACCTACATCTATCAACTTTTGCTTACCAGTAAAGAAAGGGTGGCAACTTGAACATATTTCAACACGTACGTCCTTTTTAGTCGAACCAGTATCATATGTCGCACCGCAAGCACACTTTATTACAGTTTGCTGATAATTTGGATGTATACCTTCTCTCACTCTATTCACCTTCTTTCAAATAAACATCTGTAAGTAAAGCCCAAATACGAGGGCATTTTGTTATAAGTAATGTTTAATAAACAACTTTTCGACGCAAAAAATATTTTAACACAAATATACAATATAATCAAGAACTATTTTTTACCGAACTCTACATTAATACTTCCTACAAAATCTATATTTGTCTTGGTCTGCATTAATCTACTGATAATCATTTCGGTTACCTGTGCAGTTCCCATGTTACTCATTGCCTTCCTAACAGCCCATACACTTTCAAGCTCCCTTTGATCAAGAAGCAGTTCTTCTCTACGAGTTCCGGATTTATTAATATCTATTGCAGGGAATATTCTCATTTCTGATAATCTTCTATCTAAGTGAAGCTCCATATTACCTGTTCCCTTAAATTCTTCAAATATTACGTCATCCATTCTGCTTCCTGTCTCAATAAGAGCTGTTGCCATTATTGTAAGACTTCCACCGTGTTCAATATTTCTTGCTGCTCCAAAAAATCTTTTTGGTTTGTGAAGGGCACCGGGATCAAGACCTCCCGACAAGGTTCTTCCAGTAGGTGGTATTGTAAGGTTGTATGCTCTTGCAAGCCTTGTTATACTGTCTAGCAATATTACAACATCCTTCTTTTGCTCAACGAGTCTTTGGGCCCTTTCAAGAACCATTTCCGCTACTTTTATATGGTGTTCGGGAACTTCATCGAAAGTAGAATATATTACCTCACCTTTTATAGAACGCTGCATATCTGTTACTTCCTCTGGCCTCTCATCTATAAGCAGGACAATAAGTTCGATTTCAGGATAATTTGTGGTTATTGCATTTGCTACTTTCTTTAAAAGGATGGTTTTACCAGCCTTTGGAGGTGAAACAATCATACCACGTTGTCCTTTACCTATAGGCGCTATCAAGTCAATCAACCTTGTTGACAACTCTCTAGTAGCTGTTTCAAGAGTTATTCTTTGATCAGGATATATAGGTGTCAAGTATTCAAACGCAACCCTCTTTGTCGCAACCTCTGGTGGATCTCCATTTACTGTCTGAACATAAAGTAGTGCCTGGAACTTTTCACCTTCTTTAGGTATACGACCTTTTCCCTTTATTTTGTCTCCTGTTTTGAGATTAAACCTTCTGATCTGTGATGGTGAAACATAAACATCTTTAGGACCCGAGAGATAATTATCGCTTCTTAAAAAGCCATATCCATCTGGTAGTACTTCTAAAACTCCTTCAACAGGATCGTCACTTTCAATTTTCTCAAACCCATTTGTCTGAGGAGCATTTTCATTTCTTTGTTCGGTATATTTAAAGGACGGTTTGTTAGGTTTGCCACTTTCATTTTCAGCATTGACTTCTTTGGCAGGTTTAAATTCAGTCTCAAATTTCTGCTGCTCTATAACCTTTTCTTCTTTTTTGATGTTGTTATTAATTGCAGTTTCATTTCCCGATAAAATTTCCGGTTTAGCTGCTTCTTCTTTCTTTACAAGTTCTTCTTTGGTGACCTTTTCCTCTTTTTTAGATACAGCTTCCTTTTTTACTGTATCATTTTTTACTGTATCATTTTGTTTTTCATTTTTGGCCCAATTAGTTTCTTTAACGTTTTTTACTTCTTTATTTTCTTCAGCTTTGTTATCTTCTTTTATGTTTTTTTCAACTACCTTTTCACTTTTCAATTCAGCATTCTTATTGGCCTTTGGCCGTCCACGCTTAGACTTCCTAAGTACTACGGGAGCATCATTTGTCTCTGTAGAATCTTGCTTGTCAACGGTCCCGTTTTTTGTGTTTTTTGATTTTATATCCTTTAATTCAGTTTCTTTATTATCAGTAAATTTGGGAATATCTGAATTGCCAATTTCAGAGGCTTTACTTGAGTCCTGCCCACCCGAAATCACTTCTATAAGTTCACTTTTTTTATATCTGGATAAATTCTTAATTCCCATCATCTTCGCTATATACCGCAGGTCCTCAAGTGTTTTATCCTTAAGATTAATACCTTCCATGTTGCACCACCTTAAAAAATAGATTATATATAATTCCACATTTGGGAGTTCATTCGTTTAGATAACAATCAGTAAAACCTTTATTATTGGAAAGGTTAATACTTCGAGGAGATTCGTAGAGTAACTCATAAACAATAGATATTATATCAATACCTCAAACCCTTGTCAATCATAATTTTTACAAATTAGTAATACTTTATAACCCCTAAGATATTTATTGTACTTATTATTCTAAAATTAAAAAAAGATTCTATACTCCTGCCGTTTCAAAATACCTATACGATTGTTTTGTCATGGAGAGCATTAAATCAGACTTTTAAAAACTGTTCATGTAAAAAATTCTTAAAATAATTTTTGATGTGATTCTAAAAGCTTATTGAAAGAAATAATTAGATCTCCCCAAATTCTTTCTCAAAAAAATATTTTTTTTAAAACGCAAAGCACTACTTTTTCCTAATAAGAAATTCAACAGGTACATTTCCCAATCCATGCCCCTCATCTAACAGTAAAATTTGGTTTAATTTTAAGTTCTCTCTAAAATGTGCATTAGTAGAGGCATATATAATTTTATTGGCAGGGCATTTATTACACCTTAAATAAATTTTATCAGAAAGCAACAATAATTCAATATCTTCATTGCCACATTCACAGAATAAATTGCCTTTTGCTGCAATATCATGAATTATATTAAGCGAATCGAACATGACCTGGGTATTGCTAAAATAACTGTCATAACCAAATAAATTTATAAGTTCATCAAATTCTTTCTCTAAGATGTCAATCTTTTTCCTAACTTCCTCGTCATTTCCTTTAAAACACTGTTGTATTCCTGTCTTTGGACAATAGAATATACTGATATCTTGTTTAAGGAAATCTTTCCTCTCTAAAATATAATCATGACTAGTGCCACACCCTATACATGGAATAACTATCTTATAACTGTCAGTATTTTCTTTGCTTATAACCAGCTTCGAACCATTGCAGCGGCAATTAAATACTGCTTCTCTTCCAGATGATAATTCAAAAAGTGTTATATTAACGAACTCAAATGTACCACAGGATGAGCACTTATACGCAATAGTTGTACTGGCATCAATTATCATTATTCCCACCTCTATATAATATAATTCGTGCAGGAAATAAAAAAACCCTCCTTTTCCTCACTAATTTTGTAAATTTAAATTCAAAAATTTTATAGGGTCATTTCAAACAGATGAACATTATTTTGCAGTACAAAAAAAGCAAATCAGACTTTTCGAATTGACGATTGACCAGCTATTTTTTTTGGAATCACCTAGGTTGTTTTTTGAAATGTCCTTATAGTTTTATAGCTTTGTAAAAAAATACAGATGACTTCGAATGATTAATCGAGGTCATCTGTATTTGGAGCTGGTGGACGGAATCGAACCCCCGACCTATTGATTACAAGTCAATTGCTCTACCTGCTGAGCTACACCAGCACTTCTATTGAACAAACTACAGTCTGAGACTGTCTACTTATCCCCAACACTATAATAATATAACAGCAGAATCCCATCATGTCAACACTTTTTGTAAAGAAATTTATGGCACCCTTAAAATTTAAAAATCACTACTCCTTAGTAGGACAAATGCACATATAAAAACAACTCTCACTTAAGTAAGAGTTGTCTTTGCATATGGTGGGCACTATAGGGCTCGAACCTATGACCCCCTGCTTGTAAGGCAGGTGCTCCCCCAGCTGAGCTAAGCGCCCATATATTTCTCGCCTGATAGGCAAGTATTATTATATCACTAAATGTTTAAACAAGTCAAATATAATTTTTTGTAAATCAAAGAAAATTTAACTTATCGCTCTTATATTGAAAAAAGTATACAAATATAATATAATTTAGGAAACTGAATTAGGGAGAACGCTGAATTGATCTCAAAAAAAAACACTATATTTACTTTACTAACTTTTATTGTTGTTACCATCGGTCTTTCTACTATTCAAAAGAGACTTATATTTTACGATAACAAGTATCTAACCATGATATCTTACAAATTAGACAAAGACAAGTACTTAACAGAATTTACCGGCAATACAATAAATATATACTTAGAAAACGGAAAACTTTTTTCACAATATGAGTTGAAAAAGGAGTTGATATTAAGCAGCACTGTAGCAGATCTTGACAGAGACGGCAAGGATGAAATAATCCTTCTTACTTGTAAAGAGTCTGCGCAATATGGAGAAGACCTATTAATACTCTCTTTTAAAGCTTATAATGAAAGTAAGGATACTATACTATTTAAAGAGATATACCGAAATCACTGTAAAGACCTAAATCCCTGGAAAGTTCAAACTTCAGATGTGGACGGAGATGCTAAAACAGAAATATGCATTGGGGTATATAAGACTTCTCCTCTGCACCCTGTAATGGCAAAAAGGCTCTTTATATATGATTGGATAAATGAAGGTATATTCCCAAAATGGAGAGGTTCAAGACTATCAAGGCCTTTTGATGATTATGTTTTTCTGGATTTGGATTCGGATGGAAGAGATGAAATATTATCAATAGAACACACATCAGAGGGTGAAAAGGTGCTCACATCATATTCATGGAAGGGCTTTGGCTTTGAAAAAACTGGTGAAAGCAAATGCTTCCAAGATATATCTTCTATTAATGTTAAATTAGATAAAGGTGAAAAAACCTCTTTACTCAGAGCAAAAGTTAAGCAAAATTCAAAATGTCTGGAGAAAATCTTTTATTACTTAGATGGCGAAATTTTAATTAAATAGAAGCGGCAAAAGTACAACAATGCAATTTAGATTATGAGAGGATGGAACAACAATTCAAAAAAACAAAGCACTTCAAATTATCAGTGTCGGACTTATCCTGATGCTACTTTTCAGTATTACTGGATGCGATTACTCCAATCAAATCAATAACCAACCCGGAAACACACCTGTTCCTATTGAAACAAGTGCAACTAATAATAGCAGCTTTTCCTTAGATCCTGTTTTTAAAGATGAAAAGGATAGACAATTTAGTTCTCTTAATTGGAAACCCATCAATTATGTAGCAAAGGTTAAGCCCTATAAGGTTAATACTGATCTAACCAATATTGAAAACACAAATCAATTCGGGGAGTTCACACAAGAACAGAAGCAAAGATCTTGAAAAGTATTTTAGAGCAATGATGTGGTACGGACTAATCCCTATGCCCCTTATTGAAGACGAAGAAATTGCAAAAGACACTACTACCCAAGCATTGCTCATAACCTACAGTATCTTTTCAGATATTAATGAAAAATCTGATATTGACCTGTGGGAAACCTTGTATGAACCTACAACCTTCTATGTGGGAAGTGCGGACGATCTTACTATTTATGACTACAAAGATCTTTTACTCACTGTATACGGCGAAAAACCCAACTTAGAAACTCTTATAGAACAAAAGAATATTGACAAACTTTTTGTTGAAGCAAAAAAATTATCGGAACCAAAAATACAGCAGGATTGGGCTTCTGTAAACACTCCTGTGGGCAAGCAATTCAGATTTATGGGGCAAAGATATATTCCTGACTCGGAAATTCTTCAGAAGCTAGTTGACTCTGACAATCGTCCCTTCCCAAGGGGATTTGATGTTATGGGTGTCTTAGGTTCAGACAGAGCTTATGACCAGCTTTTAATATATGGCGGTCTATTGGAAGCTCTTACCGCTTCCCTTGCTGGAGACGGCATAAGGTGGTTTGAAATAACTTCTGAAACTGACAAAAACATGGCTGTTATAGCCGATATACATACTGTTATTTCTTCATACCTTGAAGTTGGTGTAGGACCTGCTTCACAGATATATGTTGCAGTTCCTATAGGAGGTAAAATATACCTGACAAGAGGAGCAGTATTCAGCTATTATGAGTTTATAAGCGATGCCAGATTGACCGATGAGGAATGGCAAACATTGTTCAAGGAAAACAAGCAGCCTGCACAACCTGACTGGACAGATTCTTTTACTAGCGATAAAAAGGAAGAAATCCCTGTTCCTGCTGAACCTTATTTTTCAGGTTACTAGCTTATGAAAAAGTTATTTGTAGCTATCTAAATGTAAAAAATATATTGCCAAAGGCTGACATAGTCTTTGGCAATCTTGAGTGCGCAATAACTTCTACTGGTATAATGCTGACGCACTGATCAAGAGCCATTTCAAAGATGACCTAAAAAGCACTATTCCATATTTTTAATGACTTTTGCATATAACCCGTTATGTCCATATGATAAACTTTCTCTAACAATTTCCCGTCGATAAAGTCATTTTTCTCTCCATATTGAACAATCTGACCGTCGGAGAGCAGCATAATCTTATCTGCAAAATACATAACCAAATTTATATCATGCAATACACCAATCACCGTGTGCCCATCTTTCTTTGACCACTGTTTTAAGTATTCTACCAACTCAAGCTGAAATTTTAAATCTAAGTGATTGGTCGGTTCATCGAGCAAAATCAAACTTGGCTCCTGGGCTAGAGCTTTAGCCAAAAACACTCTCTGAAGTTGTCCCCCTGAAAGGGTATTTATCTGCCTATCCTTTACATCTGTAAGTCCAACTTTATCAAGGCAGTCCATTACAAAATCCTTATCGTGTTTCGTGGGTCCTCCGAATATTCCGCCTTTTATATGGAGATAGCGGCCTAATAAAACAGTTTCATATACGGTATACGAAAAATATATGGCCTCATTTTGCCTTAAAATTGCGACTTTTGAAGCAATTTCAGATCTCTTCATTTTCTTTAGAGAATTACCCTCTAAGCTGATCTCACCATTACTCTTTAAAAGTCCTGCAATGGCTTTAAGAAGGGTAGTTTTACCACACCCATTAGGGCCTATAATACATATCTTCTCCCCTTCCTTCACATGAAAAGAAACTCCCTTAATCACCACGGTTTCATTATATCCACATCTGACGTTCTCAAGACTTAACATCTTTTATCTCCTCTTTCTCCCTGAAAAATATATATATCCGAAAAACGGTGCTCCAATAAGTGCAGTGACCGCGCCAACAGGAAGCTCCGACGGAGATATTATTGTTCTCGCTATCAAGTCGGCAATTACCATAAATGACCCTCCAAACAAAGCAGAAATGGGGATGACAATACGATGGCTCGAACCAAATAATTTTCTGACAATATGGGGGGCAACAAGATCTACAAATCCTATTACTCCCGTAAATGATACGGCACAACCTGTAAGCGCTGATGAAAGACTTAGTAGAATCCATTTTACTTTATTGGCGTCAACACCGGCAGCTTTTGCATGTTCCTCTCCAAAAGTCAAAAGATCCAGTTCTCTTACAAAAAACATTGTAAAAAATATTAATATTAAAGCTATAGGTAAAAAAACAATGACAAAGGTCCAATTTTTTTGAGAAAAACTACCCATCTGCCACATTATAAGCCTCTGGGCATCCTCCCTTTTCAAAGCAGATACCATTGTAAGTATGGCATTGATAAATAATGAAAACACCATTCCAGCAAGAATAATAGTGTTTGTATCCATATTTCTATCCATACTTGCAGCAAATCCAACCGCTCCAAAAACTGTCACCAATCCAAAAACAAGTCCAACTAAAGGTAGCGTAAAAAAACCCAGTATAGGAATTGTAAGTCCTGTTACTATAACTATACCAGCCCCAAAGGCGGCACCAGACGAAACACCTAATGTATATGATGAGGCCAACGGGTTTTTCAGTGTGGATTGCATTATAGCACCACTAACCGATAAAGCAGCTCCTACAGAAAACGCCATAAAAACCCTAGGAATACGTATGTCCCAAATAATTGAGGCTGTTATCGCATCTAAATTCCCATTCGTAGCTACACCAAATACTTTACTTCCAATTACCATAATAATATCATTGAACGGTATCATTACGCTTCCTATAACAATTCCCAATATGCAAATGACAAAACTTATTAGTAAAGCAAATATAACCTTTAATTTCATATTCTCAATACTTGTCAGGATAAACTGCCTTGGCAATTTCCTTCATAGCCTTTACAATATTGTGGTTTGGCAGTGAACTTGCATTGCTGTCAATATAATAAACTTCATTGTTCTTAACTGCCTTTATATTTTCCCATCCTTTTCTTGACTTTATTTCATTGACTGGTTCTTCAATATAGTTTACATTAGTTAAAATAACATCCGGATTAGTTGAAACAATTGCTTCATCGTTTACACTCATCCAACTTTCCCTGTCCGAAAACACATTAATTGCCCCAACAAGCTCAATTATCTCGTTTAGAAACACGCCTGAACCAAAGCTATACATATTTGGTGCTGCAGCTATTTCAAAATAAACGGTCTTTTTATCTTCAATATTACTTCCAATCAATGTAATATTATCTATTGCACTATCAAAATTTTTAATTATTTCAATGCCCTTTTCAGAAGTTTGCGTCAAATTCGCAATAAAAACAATATCCTCTCTAATGTCTTTGATTGAGCTGCTTGTTGGAATATCAGCAACACATACGCCTAAATTTTTTAATGGCTTATAAGGTTCTGCCTTCCCATCAAGATTACTCATTCCCGAAGTAAATACTAGGTCAGGTTTTAGATTTGCCATCTTTTCAATATCTGGTGCCATCATATCGAATTGCGGAATTCCTTCATTAAGGCCTTTTATTCCTTTTGCATTATGGTCAATTGCGACAAGCTTATCTCCTAGGCCCAAATCTAAAAGAATTTCTGTAGTTGATGGAGCCATCGATATGATTCTGTTAATATTTTTAGGAACTTCTATTTCATTCCCTGCACGATCATATATCTTCAAATTGCCTAAAGAGTTCTCTACACTGCTTACTGGTTCTTCTATACTACTCTCGGAATAGTTTCCTGTTTTGTTGCAAGCTATAAAGCAAAACAAAACAACAACTGTAATTACCAATACCAAAATTTTTCTCATTTTCACTTATTTCCTTTCAAAATAAAATCTTACACTAAAACAGCCAAAATAAAAACCTCCTGACCAAATCTCAAGAGGTTATGGATATCTAAACATAGAAATATACCGGCACCCCCTATCACTCGTAGAGAAAATTGCGCAATGAAAAAATAGGCAGATCTTCTGACTTAGGTTCAACGATACTGAAGCCTTCCCAGTTTCCCAGTGGCACCTTTTCAGCATCTCCCCCTTACAGCGGCGGGACCGTACAGGACTTTCACCTGTTTTCCTTTTAATTCGATTAAAACCGAAACCATATAAGGTGTTTCAAAAATATTCATTAGTCAATATATTGTTCTGGCCCAATAAAATCAGCTATTTTGAAACACCCATTGACCAGTTTTTTTGGAATCACCTATCATCTATTATTTTTAAATTTTTTGCTCTCTCCAAAAACAGTCTAGCAAATATAGCACTAGCATAACATTTTGTAAAGAACATTTCAATTCAAAATTATAAAAATTAGTACTACTCCAATCAAAGGAAACAAACATAAAACTGGTAAACTTTTATGCGCTGACTTCTTTGCTAAGGGATATAAACAATTTTTTGCAAAAATACCAACATATATTCTGTAAAACTTTCGAACATCTTTTATGGAGGAAATAAATAAGAATACTTTCAATTAGGGTCATTCATGGCTAAGAAAGTATACTATTTTATTATAAAAATTTTATTAGGGAGGTATTTTTGTATGAGAAAAAGTCGGTTTTTAATCTTTTCATTGACTTTTGCGCTTGTCGCAACAGTTTTCTCTGCTGTTTATGTTACTGCAGCCCCATTAAAAGGTGATCTAAACTCCGATGGAGAGGTAAACTCCATAGATTTCGCCTTAATGAGAAGTTACCTTTTAGGTATCCCAGCTTCTATGGACACATCTGCTGCGGATTTAAACGGTGATGGTGAGGCAAATTCAATTGACTTTGCCTTATTGAGAAGTTTTTTGCTAGGAATAATTACTTTCTTCCCAGCAGAAACTTCAGTTCCAAATCCAACACCTACGCCATCAGAGGAGAAAGACGATACGGATTTGATAGGTGACATTGTATTCTCAGTGCCTAGCGGAACTTTTAAAAACCAAATTTCTGTTTCATTGAGTTCACAAATTGACAACTCTCAAATTCGTTACACTACAGACGGTAGTGTTCCTAACAACAACTCTATGTTGTATAGTAATCCTTTGACTTTTACCAAAACTACACAGCTTAGAGCTCAAGCTTTTGCTAATGGCACTTCAAGCGGTTCAATGGGTACTGCAATTTATGTTGCAAGTTCCATCGACACTAGCCACGATATACCCATTGTTATTTTAGATGCTTACGGCGGAGGTAAACCTGCCCGCGATTACAAAGATGTTGCTTTTATGCTCCTAGAACCTGAAAATAACAACACCAATATATTAGAATCACCAACTGTCGTTGCACGTGCTGGCTTCCATGTTCGAGGACAATCCTCAGCTAAATTTGAAAAAACACCCTACCGTGTAGAGTTATGGGATAATGAAAACAAAGACGCAAAGCATCCTTTACTCGGAATGCCTGGAGACGGTGATTGGGCACTCCTTTCTCCATTCCCTGACAAATCATTGATACGTAACCCTATAGCTTATGAATTAGGGAAAGTTATGGGACTTGCTGCACCACGCTACAAACATGTTGAAGTTTACATTAATTTTGATAACCAACCATTGTCTGCCGATGATTATCAAGGTGTATATATACTTACAGAAACAATTCAAATAGACAAAGATCGTCTTGATATAAAAAAACTTAAAGAAGAAGATTTACAAGAACCAAAAATTTCAGGCGGATACCTAATGCAGTTTAACATGATGGCAGCTGAAGAACCTTTGATAAAAGGTAACGGCTGGAGCGACCTTGAGCTTACAGAACCCGATACTGTTCTGCCAGAACAGTTGTCCTGGATAACCAACTACATACAAAGCACCCATAATGCAATTCACAGTTCCAATCCATCGGATCCGCAAAGCGGTTATCCTGCTTACATCGACGTTGACTCCTTTGTAGATTACATAATCGTTAACGAGATGGCTCGTCAACCCGACTCATATATGCGTAGTACACGTATCTACAAAGCTCGTGACGAAAAGCTTAAAGCAGGTCCTCTTTGGGATTTCGACCTTGGTTTTGCCTCTTACTCCGGTATGGGCAGTTTTGGTGGTTCGGGTTCCACAGTAGAGGGGTGGCAATTCCAACCAATGATGATGGGAATGGGAGGCGGCACTTGTGATTGGTTCAATACACTTATGCAAGATCCAAGTTTCCAAAGCAAGATAAGTGCTCGCTGGTCAGAATTACGTCAGGGTGCACTCTCTGACTCACAGTTAAATGCTATGGTAGATTCTCTAGCTTCCCCACTGTCAAATGCAGCAAAGCGAAACTTCCAAAAGTGGAATAATCTTAATACTTCTAATGTAGGCGGTTTTGGTACACAAACCACACAAACATGGGAAGAACAAATTACGATTTTAAAGGACTTCTTAACTCAGAGAGCTGCTTGGTTGGATCAATCAGGCTGGAAACCAACAAATACCGGTAACACTAACCCAGGTGGTGGATGGCCCGGTGGCGGTGGATGGGGCTGGTAATTCTTTCACCTAAATACTCTCGTGCACATGAAAATAGCCATATAGAACAATGTTCTATATGGCTATTTATTGGTCGGGGTGAGAGGACTTGAACCCCCGGCATCTTGGTCCCAAACCAAGCGCGCTACCAACTGCGCTACACCCCGTTATTTTCGGCGACAAAAAAGATTTTACTATATTCAGAGTATATAATCAACCCAACTCTAGAGCGTTTTCCTTAGTTTACACTGTTAATTCTAAATATACCTCCCTTTATTTACGTTTATCTCACCTAACCCTACTCTTTTTTAGGTCAGAATTTGTAACATAACGTTAACTTGATACTACACATAAGTTATTCTATAATTAACCTGTAGAGATGTACTACTTTATGTAAACTATACAATAAACAAATTTTATATAAGAGGTGTCTAATATTAAGAAGTTATTGGGACAAACTAGAAAGGCAATTGAAGATTATAATATGATACAGGAAGGTGATAGGATAGTTATAGGGGTATCCGGCGGGAAAGACAGCCTTGCCCTTTTGGTACTACTAAAGCAATTACAAAGTTTCTTTCCCGTCAAATTCGAACTTGAGGCTGTCACACTGACCATGGGTATTGGAAAATTTGACTTAAGTCCAGTCAAGGAACTTTGTAAAAGAATCGACGTTAATTATACCATTGAGGAAACTGTTATTGGAAAAATCGTCTTTGAAGCACGGGATGAAAGCAACCCTTGCTCACTTTGTGCCAATCTCAAAAGAGGAGCACTTCATAACGTAGCTAAAAGACTTGATTGCAATAAAGTAGCCTTGGCTCATCATAGGGATGATGTAATCGAAACCTTTTTACTAAGTACATTTTATGCAGGTAAACTCCAGACCTTCTCACCTGTTACTTATTTAAAACGAAAAGAACTATATTTAATCCGCCCTATGATATATGTTGAGGAAAAGCATGTTAAAGAGTATATAAAGGCCAATAACCTAGTAACAGTTCCTAGCCCGTGCCATGTAAACGGCAAGACAAAAAGACAATATATTAAAGAAATTTTGATGGATATGCACAAAGAAAACAGAAACATTAAGAATAATATTTTTGGCGCTATAAAGCGTTCGGGAGGAAATGGCTGGTAATACTCAATCATTTAAAACAATACATATACGGAGGAAAATCAAATGAAACACATAAGAAAAAAGCTCTCAACACTAATTATCGTTACATTGCTTCTTTGTATGTCCTTTAGCACTGCTAATGGCAATACAAATAGCATAATTTACGATATCACCACTAAAGAAACCGTTACATCGGGCGTGACCTATGAAAAAATATCCCGATTCACCGATGCAGGTTGGCTTAATATTAATGTATTGAGAGTTGATTTAGACAATAAGAATGTACGGGTAGATACATTATCAAACACCGAGTCAATTCAGAAACTTGCCAACGTTAAAACCCTTGTAGAGACAAATAATGCCGTTGCTGGTATAAACGCAAGCTTCTTCAATTGGATGACAGAATCTGGCCATGGATATGCCGACGGACCGGTAGTTCAATCTGGAAAGACTATTTCTTCCGACAGGGAGTACAACAGATATAATGACTCAATGGGTACATTTTCAATAAGTAATCTCAACGAAGCTATGTTCAATTTCTGGAAGACCGATATGGAAATAGTTTCACCTAATGGTACTTCTGCTACAGTTTTTAAATTTAATAAGCCTAACCTTGACAATTACAATACTATAGCCATATACGACAGAAAGTGGATTCAAAATTCACCTGGTGCTTCACCTGAAAATCCGAGTCTGGTTGAAATGGTAGTTAATGAAAACGCAGTAGTACAAATTCGTCGTGGACTTCCCTCCGTTGAAATACCAGAAAACGGATATGTTGTTGTTGCTAATGGAGATAACGCAAATTTCCTTGCAAACAACTTCAAAATTAGAGACTTAGTTACACTAGACATATCCACAACTCCTGATTGGAGTAAAACAAAAATGGCTGTAACAGGTAGTGCCATATTAGTAAAAGACGGAAGCATTCCATCTAAATTCTCCTATGTTTCCAGCGATACCAACGGAAGAACTCCCAGAACAGCTGTAGGTAGTTCCCTCTCTGGCAAGGAGTTACTATTGGTTACTGTAGACGGAAGACAAAATTCAAGTTTAGGTATGACACTCACAGAACTGGCCGACCTTATGATAAGTCTTGGAGCTCATAACGCCTTAAATCTTGATGGAGGCGGATCTACAACAATGGCCGTTAGAGAACCGGGCAAAAATAATATAAACATCGTCAACAGACCATCTGATGGTTCACCTAGAAGGGTCTCCACTGCCATCGGTGTATTCTCAGCATTTCCTACAGGAGTTCTAGATGGATTTGTTATTGATACCGTTGAGACAAATATATTTGTAAATACATCTAGAGAATTCTCCTTAATTGGTTATGACAAATACTTTAACCCAGTTCAAATAAAAGAAGCTGAAATCAAATGGAGCGTTGAGGGCTTAGAAGGAGAGTTTAAAAACAATACATTCTATCCCACAAGTGAAGGTGAAGGTACTATTACAGCAACGATCGGTAGCATTTCATCTTCGCTTGACATCAAGGTTTTGGGTAATCCAAGCAAACTTGTTTTAAACACTAAAACCTTAAACATAATAAAAGGTACTACCTATTCCTTTATGGTTCAGGGTACCGACAAAAACGGGTACACTGCACCTATAAATCCTGAGGACGTTAACTGGTCCGTGAACGGCAGTGTAGGCGACATGGTCGGCAGTGTGTTTACTGCTAAAAATACCGGTGTAGAAACAATTGATGCCTATATAGGTGATGTTCACACTTACTGTGCTGTTTCAGTAGGAGAAGAATACTCTGTTGTAATTGACGATTTTGAAACTCCAAATGGAACCTACACTTCATCACCCTCCGGAACTCCAGGTTCTTACGAAATATCCGATAAAGTAAAAAAAGAAGGTAAAACTTCAGGAAAGCTGAATTACGACTTTACAAACCTTGAAGGTACAAGAGCCGCTTATCTTGTATTTAATGACAGCGGTTTGTTTATAGATGAAAGTGCAACAAAAATAGGTCTATGGGTATACAATCCTCGGGAAAACAGTAACTGGCTCCGGGCTGAGTTATATGATGCAAAGGGTCAAAAGAAAATGTTGGATTTAATTACCACTATGAACTGGAGTGGTTGGAACTACGTTGAAACTTCGTTCTCTAATATCAATCTACCTGCACAACTAACCAGAATTTATGCTGTACAGGTTAATCCAGTTCCAGAATCAGGAGATATTTATCTCGACAATTTAACTTTGACAGCATCAACATTCCCAGAGATCGACAAAAACAGCATACCAGAGGATATAGTAGCTATAGATAAAGCAAATACGCAAGTCGAATTGACTGAATCTGATGAAGCTTTTAAATTTAATGTATTTAATATAGAAGGTGAACCCACAAATCTCCTTGGTAAAATAATACAAACAAGATTCTCAGACAAATCCGGTTCGGATGTTGAAACTTTGATTTCTTTAGGGAATGTAAGCAATTCATTCTCAAATACAGTTAACAAACAAATATTAAAATTTGATTCCCAATATAGAAGCATCGATAAAGCCAACTTAAAAATCATTCAGCTTAACACTTCGGACAAAAGCCTTCGAACAAGTGCTTCAGGACAGTGGAAGTGGTTTTTAGATCAACTTAACAATTCTAATGGAGAAAACCTTTTCATTATTATGAAAGATTCACCTAAAAGCTTTAAAGACACTCTAGAAGCAAACCTATTTATCAAACTTCTTAGAGAACATAAAGAAAAGACAGGCAGCAACGTTTGGATATTTTATAACGGAGCCTCAAATGAAAGTTTTATGGAAAATGGTATAAGATACTCTAGTCTCAGTACAATAAATTTAGACGCATTAAATCCTGAGGATGCTGGTGATTCTGAATATATTGAAGTAATTGTTAAAGACGATGTTCCCACTTACTTATATAAATCTATAACTCAATAGCGATTATATTTAAACACCCATTTGACCAGTTGTTTTTTGGGAATCACCTAATCTACATTATAATACTTAGGAAAATAAATTCATCTGTTTGTAAAAGCCGATAAATATGTTTTTAATGAAAACGAATCATATTCATCGGCTTTTATTATATAATTATAATACTATTTGATATCACAAATTTTTTCTCTTAAATACTTGGTAAATTCCTCATTAAGATCATCTCTCTTTAAAGCAAATTCTACCGTTGCCTGTAAAAAGCCCAGCTTATTACCTACATCATACCTTTTCCCGATAAAGTCATAGGCATACATGGCTTCCTTACCAATTAAGGTTTTTAGCGCATCAGTTAACTGAATTTCCCCGCCTTTTCCCGGTTGTGCATTTTCAAGGCACTCAAATATTAGCGGTGTAATTATATATCTGCCTAGTATAGCAATATTAGATGGTGCATTATCTCTGTCCGGCTTTTCAACAAGATCTTTGACCTTATAAACTCTATTGTCCACTTGCTTACAGCCTACTATTCCATACTTTGACACATCCCCATCGCTAACAGACTGAACACCAAGCACGGTAGTTTTATACTCATTATATATTTCTATCATTTGCTTTAGACAAGGAACCTCAGAATCTACTACATCATCTCCAAGCAATACCGCAAAGGGTTCGTCCCCTATAAAGGATTTTGCACAATATATAGCATGTCCTAAGCCTTTTGCCTCTTTCTGACGTATATAATGAATATTCGCAAGGTTTGATATACCCCTTACCAGTTCGAGAAGTTCTTCATCTCCCTTTCTTGCAAGTTCCTGTTCTAGCTCATAGGATTTGTCAAAGTGATCCTCAATTGCCCTTTTGTTTCTTCCGGAAATTATTATTATATCTTCAATACCGGAATTAATTGCCTCCTCAACAATGTATTGAATAGTCGGCTTATCAACTATAGGTAACATTTCCTTTGGCTGAGCCTTAGTTGCAGGTAAAAATCTAGTCCCCAGGCCTGCTGCTGGTATTATTGCCTTACGTACTTTCAAGTTGCTACACCCCTTTTCTTTTTATGGAAACACACCAGGTTACAATATCAATTCTATCAGAATCATGTAATTTTTCCAACATCTTTTCCCATATTTATTATTTTTTCAACATTAGGCATTGTCTAAGAACATCTTGTGCATATATTTGCTCTATATAAATAATAATAGTTATTATTCGATATATCTAATCAGATAGCAGCCGAAAAGGGGATGAAATCATGAGCCAAATCAAAAAGGATGGTAAGGTAATAGACTTGGTTAAAGACTTATATTTCCGATTTAATGATGACGATGTACCGGCTTTAGCTTCCCAGCTTGCCTATTATTTTATCCTTGCTATTTTTCCATTTTTGATTTTTCTCATTAATCTTATAAGTTTAACCCCTGTAACAAGCGAACAAGCTCTAAGCGATCTATCTAAAGTAATTCCAACTGCTGCATATGATATTATTAAAGAGGTCATTAGCCATGTATCCCACACTAATAGGCAGACTTTTCTTTCTTTTAGCATGGCTGCAACAATATGGGCAGCTTCAAACGGCATGAACGCCGTGATAAAAAGTCTTAATAAAGCATATGATCAACATGAAAGCAGATCAATTTGGAAAGTACGAGGTTTATCAATAATAGCAACTATAGCTTTTGCTTTTACTATTATATTATCCTTTATTCTTCTAATTTTAGGTGAAATAATCGGAAGGAATATCTTTGTGTTTTTAGGCTTTTCAAATAGTTTCAAAACCCTTTGGTCACTCATACGTTTTATAAGCCCTGTTGTAATAATGTTTATTGTCTTTACATTACTGTATCGGTATATGCCAAACAAGCGTATGGGACGTTCGGAAGTACTTGCAGGATCTATTTTTTCTTCAGTCGGTTGGTTTATAACTTCTGTTTTGTTTTCAATATATGTGAACAATTTTTCATACTATGCAAATACCTATGGAAGCATAGGGGGCATAATCCTATTAATAATATGGCTCTATTGGATAAGTATAATAATACTTTTAGGCGGTGAATTAAATGCCTCATTAGCTTATAACCGACTAAAATACAGAAAATAGCTCATATGTTTGGAAGCTTAAAAGCTTTCATTATGGTCTTTCCGATATAAATATTGTATAGGCTATTTTTTGAAATGGTCTAACTCTTCGGTTAAACTAAATAAGCTATGGCAAAAAGCCATAGCTCGTTTTTTAGTATTGAAATTATCAGTCAGAAGTATATGGAAGTAATGCAATATGTCTTGCTCTTTTTACCGCAACAGTCATTTGACGTTGATGTTTTGCACAGTTTCCTGATATTCTTCTAGGTAATATTTTACCTCTTTCTGAAACAAACTTCTTAAGTTTTGATACATCTTTATAATCTATATCAGTTACTTTATCTACACAAAAACCACAAATCTTTCTCTTTGCCCTTCTCATTCTTGAAGGTCCTTTTGCATCGCCTTTGTCGTAATTATCTCTGCTGTTTCTATCTTTCCTTGGATTTGGCATAAAATATACGCCTCCTTTCTTCAAAAATCAACTATATACATACCTATTTACTAATAGCAAATCTAAATAACTTAGGTCATTAAAACGGTAATTCATCATCTTCTTCAAGAGGATAAAATCCGTCAGATGACTGAGCCGTTTGCTGCTCATGTGGCTTATCAGAAGCTTCACTTCTTTTGCTATCAGCAAAATGCGTTTCACTAGCCACAACTTCTGTTGTATAACGCTTTTTACCTTCATTATCGTCCCAAGTCCTGACTTGAATTCTTCCTACCACTGCAACTTGAAGGCCTTTTGTAAAATATTTAGAGCAAAACTCAGCTTGTTTGTCCCATACAACAATAGGAATAAAATCGGCTTGTTTTTCCTCTCCCTGCTTAACAAAACCTCTGTTAACTGCAAGCGTAAAACTGCACACAGCCAAGTTGTTATTGGTATACCTCAACTCAGGATCTCTGGTAAGTCTTCCCATTAGAATAACCTTATTCATATAACCACCTTAATTATCCTTTTTTATTATGATATCTTTAATAATTCCTTCGGTTATCTTATACATTCTTTCAAGTTCATGTGGGAAATTTGGTTCAGAACTGAAGTTTATAAACACGTAATACCCTTCATTAAAATCGTTTATAGGGTATGCAAGTTTCCTTTTACCCCACTCGTCAATACTTTCTAATTGACCTGAAGTCTCAACCAAACCCTTCATTTTCTCAACAAGAGCTTTTGTATCATCTTCATTCACTTCTGGACTGATTATAAAAATAGTCTCATATTTATTCATCATAATTACTTCACCTCCTCCCGGACTATGGCCCTGTCTCATGAACAGAGCAAGGATTACAATGAAGTATTCTATCATATATCTTTGTTATTTACAAGCACATTTTAAATTTTAGGGGGTGTATATCCTTAAAACACCCTAAAATTACACCAGTTTTCACTTATATGATTCCAAAAAAATTGGTCAAATAACATTTCAAAAAATCTGTTTTACTCTTTTTAACTATAGCATTAATTGCATTAATAATTTATTACATATTAACAGCTCTGACGAGTAAATAATTCTTCGAGGATAATTATTACCAAAACTGTATAAATATGATATAATAGTAATAGCAGAAAATACTAATATCAACGGTTTTGGGGGATGCAAATGATAAAAACAACAAGAAAAAGTAAGAGGGAAAGAGAAAAGGAAATAAATTTTTTCGAGGCGTTCATTAAATTACAGAAACACTTTTTCAAAGATATTAAAGAACGTCTAAAAAGAGTAAAAGACCCGCGACATAAGAGTTACATTGAATATGGATCCGATGTTATATTGTTTTCTGTATTAATGAAGAATGCTTGCGGCATTTATAGCATGAGTAATATGACTGAACAATTCAACAAGGACGAATGTATTGAAAATATTGCAAGGGTATTAGGATGTGAGTTGGAAGAGCTTCCGCATTATGATACAATTAACAATTTTTTATGTAGCCTGAACCCTGAAGAAATCGAGAAAATCAGGGATTACATGATAAGGGAATTGTTCAGGAAACGTAGTTTAGAGAGTTTCAGGCTATTGAATAAGCACTGGTGTATAGCAGTTGATGCAACAGGGTTATTCAGTTTTTCTGAAAGGCATTGTGAACACTGTCTTAAAAAGGAGTACAAAAATAAGGAAACTGGAGAGATAGAAAAAACAGTATATTACCATAACGTGCTGGAAGCTAAAATGGTAGTGGGAGACATGGTATTTAGCATTGCAACCGAATTCATTGAAAATGAAGATGAAAATGTATCAAAGCAAGATTGTGAAATAAATGCATTTAAGAGACTTGCAGCGAAACTAAGAAAGAAATATCCCCGGCTTCCTGTATGCATATTGGGAGATAGCCTGTATGCTTGTGAACCGGTGTTTGAAATATGTAGCAGTAACAATTGGGAATATCTTATCAGATTTAAGGAAGGACGGATCAAAAGTGTAGCCAGGGAGTTTAATAATATAAAAGGACTTGAAGGAAAGAAAACCGGAGATTCTACATGGATAAATGATATTTTTTACAATCAGAGAGTGGTAAACCTTATTGAAACAGAGATAGAAGATTCAGGTGATAAAAAGATATACACATTCATAACAAATAAAAGAATTACAAAAAGAAATGCTGACGAAATAGTGAGTTTTGGCAGAAGCCGATGGAAGATTGAAAATGAAGGCTTCAACAACCAAAAGACAAAGAGATACAATATAGAACATGCTAACAGCTTGAATTACAATGCTATGAAAAATCATTATCTGATAACGCAACTGGCGGATATATTGCGGCAATTATATGAAAAGGGTGTGGATAAGATAAGGGACTTAAAGAAAAGTATAAAAGAAATATCCTCAAGCCTGTTAGAATCGTTTCGCACGTGCTTACTAACAAATGCTGAGGATACTCTTAACACAGAGAAACGTATACAGATACGCTTCATTTGATAACATTATTTTAACAGGGTGGTGGTAAAAAGAAAAGGCTTTTAGAAAATTTTATAAAAATTAAGACCTAAAAGGTGTAATGTTTCCGGCAAAAAACAAAAATAAACGAATGGTAAAATTTAACATCTTATTAAGCCGATTAATATATATAAAGCCAGTTACAAATAATTTTGCTCGTCAGAGCTATTAACGAAATAGTTTTCAAAAATTAAAATATGTGTTATGATTATATATATATATATTCGCAAATTAATCAGATAAAGGCCAGTGGACATATGTTAGTCTAATCATCTTTATATTGCTACTTGCATATAATTGCACTTGTATTTCTTGTGTAAACTTATTGGTTTTATCTAAATTACCAAGTCATAGTTTACGGAAACGTGCAGTTTCAGTATTGTTATGGACTTTATTCCCACTAAACGTTACATCCTTTAGAAAGGGTGAAAAAGATTGTTTAAGAGATCCCCTATTAAGAAAAACATAAATCCGTTTTGGCTTATACTTATTTCACTTACTTGTAGTATAGCTTTAGGTTTTCCTACATATACTGTTTTTTATTGGTATGGTCTTCTTGAACACCCCATTAAAGAAAACATAGGAATAATCGAGTTTGCTACTGCATTTACAGTGGTATTGTATATTGTTATCTTTTTAGTATCAGGAGTTCTATTTAACAAGCTTTCTCAACAGCATTCTCAAACAAGAGAATTGAGAAACTTCAAAAACTTTACAGATGTTCTTCACCGTGCCACTTCTGAAATAGAAGTTTATGAAACTTTATACAATTATATACGAAACATGCATTTAGTTAGTCAAATAACTCTATTTTACAGAAATGACCGCACCTCTACAGATTTTTTATGGCAGCGAATTACCAATGAGAGGATGCCACTTTGTACAATGGAGCCACGGAATTGCCCTTTAATAAAATATGGCCGTGAATGTAATGTTAGAAATATAGCTACCGATATAACCTGTGCCTATCAACTTACAGAGCATAAGAACGGAAGTTATGTTTGCTTGCCTATAACTATCGGCAACCAGACATTAGGAATTTTACAACTTTATTCTAAAACAAGATACTTTTTTGATGAGATTATGATATCAAAAGTGAAGTCTTATATAGAAGTAGCAAAACCTATAATTAGCAGTAAACGTGCTATGCAGCAACTGAATAAGAAAGCATACACAGACAAGCTTACCAAGCTGTACAACAGGAATTTCCTTGAAACATACTTAGAAAATCAAATAGAAGCTACAAATTTATCAAAAGATAATTTAAGTGTTATCATGATGGACATTGATCACTTTAAAAATGTAAACGATAAATACGGTCACACTACTGGGGATTCGGTATTAGTAGTATTTGCCCAAGTTATTTTGCGTTGTATTAGAAAAACTGACCTTGTTGCTAGGTATGGTGGGGAAGAATTCATTGCAATTTTGCCTGCTACAGATACTAAGACAGCTGTAGGAATCGCTGAACGTATAAGAGAAACTATTGCAATTGAGCCTATGCCTAAATCTAACGATGCTACAGTACCTTCTATAACTTGTAGTCTTGGTGTAGCGACATATCCAATTCATGCAGATACTAAAAACAATATAATAAAAGTTGCAGACATTGCTTTATATAAAGCCAAGCAAGGAGGAAGAAACCGGGTAGAAATATATAATAGTGACTTAGACTTTAATATCCTTATAAAAGATTAGCCTTCCATAGAACTTATCGCCCTATCGGGCGAACTTTCTAAATGCAAACTCCTATACTATTAAGTTAGGAGTTTCAAAAAAACATTAGTCTATATATATAGTTCCAACCTAATAAAATCAACTCTTTTGAACCTCCCATTGACCAGTTATCTTTTTGGAGTCACATATAATAATTTGGTAGGGAATATTTCCCTACCAAATTAACAAACCAGTAATCTATATTTTAATTTTTCACTATCTCTAAAAATCAAGTGTATCCTTTTCATCTTTTTCCTTCTCATTATCTAATATTTCATTAGAATCCTTTTCATCTATGCCTTCAAGCTTTTGATCTTTCTCTATTTTGTCCTCTTGCATTCCGTCTTGTAATTCGATATTTACCTGTTCATTATTTTCGGATTCGTCAACCTTCTCTTCGTAGCTTTCTTGTGCATCGTCTATAATTTGATTGTTATTTTGTATATCCTCTTTTAAGTCGTCGACTTTTGGTTCACTGTGCTTTGGCTTGTCGTCTTTTGGCTTGTCGTCTTTTGGCTTGTTGTCTTTTGGCTTGTTGTCTTTTGGTTCATTGCCTTTTAGTTCATTGCCTTTTAGTTCATTGCCTTTT
>CAYXPB010000009.1:40716-41887 GCA_964466645.1 uncultured Acetivibrio sp.
GTTCATTGCCTTTTAGTTCATTGCCTTTTAGTTCATTGCCTTTTGGTTCATTGCCTTTTGGTTCATTACCTTTTGGTTCATTACCTTTTGGTTCATTACCTTTTGGTTCATTATGTTTAGGTTCGTTGCTTTTTACTTCGTTATTTTTTGGTTTATTGTCTTCTGGATTTCTGTCTTTTTCCTCTCTATCTGCCCTTTCCTTATCCTTACTATCTTTGTTTGGTAATTTCTTAGGCACATCCTTTTTTATATTTTTATCAGTGTTAACTTTGTTGTCTTTTTCATGATCTCTCACCTTATCAAAATCTCTATTTTCCTTATCTGGTGAGGCTTTAATTTTATCCTTTGGCTTCTTAGTAGTTTTATTTTTTGCCTGCTTAATTGAAGTAAGAATATCCTTAACAGGCTTTTCCTTATATTCTTCAACTTTTATATCTGGATTTTCTTTTTTTAACTTCTCAATAAGAACTAGTTTACCCGGAGAAATACCTAACTCTTTTGCGTTATCGCGTTTGTTAAGAGTAACCTTCTCTGTCACAACTTCCGATTGGACTTTACTCTGATCTAGAGTATTATTAGCCACCTTCACCAATTCTTCCTGAATATTTGATAACCTTTCATCATTCTTTCCTGATACAGTAATCATTACAGTATTTTTATCAACATCTTCCAAAAATCCTTTATCAAGCGCTTCTTCTATAAATTCTCCAACAGCTTTATCAATTTTTATATGATTATAGCTACTAGTCTTAATTAAGTCTTCTCCATCTCTATTAAGTCCTTTAACATCTACTACCACTCTGAATATATTTACTGTAAATTCCAAACTAGGGTTTATATCGACATTAATGTAGTTATACGGCATACTATATGCGTATCCTCCAATACCGATACCAAATATCAAGAGAAGTCCAGCTGCTACTGATACGACCTTTGATAATGCTTTGAAATTATGGTTGGTTACTTTTAAGCCAATATCAATTTCATTGCCTATAATATATTTTCCGTTATTTCTAACTTTTATAAACCCGCCTTTTTTGTCCAGTACAATGGCATATTTATCATTTAAGTCAACCACTATTCCTTTCACACTATCACCCCCAGTTTATATAGTCCTTAATAAATTCGTAATCACCGGTACAAATAATTAAGACTGCTATTATATATTTTC
>CAYXPB010000010.1:0-41291 GCA_964466645.1 uncultured Acetivibrio sp.
GACAGGAGGGTGCTGTGATGAATCACCAAAGTGGAACAATATCCATAAATACAGAAAACATTTTTCCGATTATAAAGAAGTGGCTTTATTCTGAAAAGGATATTTTTGTACGTGAATTGGTCTCAAACGGAAGTGATGCCATAAGCAAACTTAAAAAACTTGCAACCATTGGAGAAGCAAATATCAATAGCGATGAGAAGTATTTTATAAGAGTTGTTGTAGATGGCAAGAAAAAGACCATACAGATAATTGACAACGGGTTAGGAATGACTTCTGAAGAGGTGGGTAAGTACATCAATCAGATAGCTTTCTCAGGCGCAAAGGACTTTGTTGAGAAGTATAAGGACAAGGCAGATGACAGTCAGATCATAGGACACTTCGGTTTAGGCTTTTACTCGGCATTTATGGTGTCCGATAAAGTTCAGATCGACACACTGTCTTATCAGGATGGAGCCCAGGCTGTAAAATGGATAAGTGACGGTGGTACAGAGTTTGAAATGGATAAATCCGACAGAACTGAAAGAGGTACTACCATAACTTTATATATTGCGGAAGACAGCAAGGAATTTCTTGAAGCATACAAAGTGAGAGAAATACTTGTCAAATATTTCTCGTTTTTGCCTTACGAATTGTATTTAGAAGATGCAAATGAGGAGAAGAGTGAAGACAATAAGCAAGAAGATAAGCAAGAAGACAAGCAAGAGGACAAGATCGAAGAACCTAAACCTCTTAATGATACAAATCCTTTATGGCTTAAAAATCCAAAAGATTGTACCGATGAAGAGTACAAGGAGTTTTACAAAAAGGTATTCTTTGACTTTAATGAGCCGCTATTCTGGATACATTTGAATATGGATTATCCCTTTAATCTGAAGGGTATTTTGTATTTCCCTAAATTGAAACATGAGTTCGATACTATGGAAGGCCAAATAAAGCTGTTTTATAATCAGGTGTTTGTGGCTGATAACATAAAAGAAGTTATACCTGAGTTTTTGATGCTACTTAAAGGAACTATTGATTGTCCAGATCTTCCTCTTAATGTGTCGAGAAGCTTTTTGCAAAATGATGGTTATGTTACAAAAATCTCTACGCACATAACTAAGAAGGTTGCTGACAAGCTGACTTCACTATTTGAAAAAGATAGAGAAGTCTTCAATAAATATTGGGATGATATAAATCCGTTTGTGAAATTTGGTTGTATTAAAGAAAAGAAATTTTTTGAAAAGGTAAAAGATATTCTCATCTTTAAAACTACAAATGGCGAATATGTTACATTAAAGGAATATTTAGAGCGCAATAAGGAAAAGCATGAGAACAAGGTATTCTATGTTACGGATGAAAGGCAGCAAGCTCAATATATCAAATTATTCAAGGAGCAGGGAATGGAAGCTGTTAATCTTTCTACTATGATTGACAGTCACTTTATCCAGTACCTTGAGATGGAAGAGAAGGACGTTAAATTCCTTCGTATAGATTCCGATATAAGCGATAGCTTGAAGAATGCCGATGATAATAAGGATGATGAGGCTGTAAAAGAGTTGTCGGAAGGTCTCGAAAAAATATTTAAAGTCAGTTTGAACAATGAAGATTTAAAGGTACAGGTTGAGGCTTTGAAGGCAGAGTCTGTGCCGGCTATGATACTTTTGTCGGAACAATCACGTAGAATGCAGGAAATGGCAAAAAGCTACGGAGGCTTTAATTTTGGAGGAATGTATGGCAATGATGAGACTTTAGTGCTAAATAGAAATAATAGTTTGATTCGCTCTCTCATAAGTCTGAAAGAGAAGGAAGAAAGAAAAGAAGATGTACAGCTTATATGCGAACATGTATATGATCTTGCGCTAATGAGTCATAAACACTTAGAGCCTGACGCGATGAACAAATTCATTGAAAGAAGCAATATGATCTTATCAAGACTTGCTGATTAGGATAAATAAAACAGATTAATGCCCATAAAACAGCTGCATACTTAAAAAATAAGCATGCAGCTGTTTTTTATATCTGTTTAAAGAAAATTAAAGAGTCAAAACCTAATGTATAAAATAGCATCAGTGAGCACTAATGCTTTTTTATGAATCCTTTTGACGTATTTCAATTCTGCGTATTTTTCCACTGATGGTCTTAGGAAGTTCTTTGACAAATTCTATTATTCTAGGATATTTGTATGGTGCGGTAACTTTTTTAACATATTCCTGAAGCTCTTTCACAAGCTCTTCACCAGCAGTATAGTTTTTAGTCAATACTACAGTAGCTTTTACTATTTGGCCTCTGACAGGGTCGGGAACTGCTGTTATGGCGCACTCTAACACGGCAGCATGCTCTAAAAGAGCACTTTCAACTTCAAAAGGTCCTATTCTGTATCCGGAACTTTTAATTACATCATCGGCTCTTCCCACGAACCAAAAATAGCCGTCTTCATCTTTCCAGGCCATATCTCCTGTGTGGTAGACATCATCATGCCAAACTTTTTTAGTTAAGGCTTCATCTCTATAATAGCCTCCAAAAATACCTACAGGCAATTTTTTTCCTGTCCTAATTATTATCTGACCTTCTTCACCAACTTCGCAGGATTTTCCGTTTTCATCAACTATATCAACTTCATAACCTGGAGTAGGTTTGCCCATTGAACCCGGTTTGGGTTCCATCCAAGGATAAGTTCCTAATACAACTGTAAGCTCAGTTTGGCCATAGCCTTCCATTAATTTTATGCCCGTTGCATTAAGAAACTGGTTATAAACTTCGGGATTTAGAGGTTCACCGGCTATAGCACAATATTTCAATTTGCTTAAATCGAATTGGGTTAAATCTTCCTTTATAAAGAATCGATATATAGTTGGAGGCGCACAGAAAGTTGTAACGCCATGTTTGCATATAACATTTAGGAGTTCTTTTGGTACAAACTTATCATAATCGTAAACAAAGACTGCGCTTCCGGCCAACCATTGTCCATATATTTTACCCCATACTGCTTTTGCCCATCCTGTGTCTGCGACAGTAAGGTGTAAACCACCTTTTACAACATTTTGCCAGTACTTTGCAGTAATGATGTGGCCTAGCGGATATGTAAAATTATGACTTACCATTTTAGGCATACCTGTAGTTCCGGATGTAAAGTATAAAAGCATGATATCATCATTTTGAGTAACCTTATCACCGGTAGGTCTTGTAAAATTTGAGGAAGCTTCTTCAACTTCTTTAGTGAAATCGTACCAACCTTCCTTTGTTCCGCCTACAAGCGCAACAGCCTTAAGGCTAGGGGATTTTTCCAGAGATTCTTCTATATGCTTTATAACTTCATCTTCAGCTACAGAAACTATCATTTTTATATCTGCAGCATTATTCCTGTAAATAAGATCCTTTGAAGTGAGAAGATGAGTTGCAGGGATACATATTGCACCAATTTTGTGAAGTGCCAAAATAGCAAACCAGAACTCATAACGTCTTTTGAGTATTAACATAACCGGGTCGCCTTTTCCTACCCCGGCTTTTGTGAAAAAGTTTGCAGTTTTATCACTATAGTACTTTAGCTGTCCAAAGGTAAAGGTTGCCTCTTCACCTTTTTCGTTGCACCATACTATTGCTACTTTGTCTGGAGTAGCCGTTGCAATCTCATCCACAACCTCATAGGCAAAATTAAAATTGTCCGGCACATTTATTTTAAAGTTTTCAAAAAATTCTTCATATGAATTAAAATCTATAGGGGGAATATATTTTTCCAGCATTACTTACGACCTCCATTATAAAATTATTGCTAAAAATTTAGCAATTTCATTATTCATTGCCTTCATCCCATGGTTTGCTCCTGAATCAAAAAACAGTGAATCACCTTCATTGAGTATAATTTCGTGACCATTTATGATTACTTTTAAGGTTCCTTCGATAACATAGTTGAACTCTTGACCAGGGTGGGAATTATAGTGCACATTAGTGTCTGATTCGGGCTTTACAGTTACCATAAAGGGTTCTGCTTTTTTGTGTATGAAATTATAGGCAAGGCTCTGGTACTTATACTCATGCCTTCTGTCAACGCTTACACCCTTGTCTTTACGCACGACGGAATATGTATGAAGCTTTGGAGCATCCCCTGTAAGGATTGCAGCAAGCTCAACACTAAATTTATTGGCAAGCTCATAAAGAAAACTAACAGGAATATCTGTATTCCCGCTTTCGTATTCAAGGTAGGTAGCAACAGGAATGTTGAGCTCTTTTGCTAAAGATTCTGGAGAAAGGTCAGAAATCTCACGAAGTTCCTTGATTCTCATGCTGATTTGCTTAATTTGATCTGACATATAACCATCCTTTCGTATTTATAAAATTTAAACAAATATTTTTTAAACCCAGTCGCAAATCTTTTTAGAAACCACTTTAAAAAGGTTTGAAGATATAATTTGTAATATCGTATCATAATTTGAGCTAGAATGTAAAGGAGTCCACTGAGATAAGGTTGCATATTTTAAAAGTGTACCATAATATGGTGCACAAAAATTAAAGCATCCCCCGCTAATATATGTAAATAAGTAAAAATAAAAAAGTCCTTAAAAAAGAACTTTTTCTACCAAATATATTCAAATCATTATTGCTGCTATTGCAATTGTTTTATACTACTATTTTATACCACTCTTTGTTCTTACGTAGGTTATCATATTTTCATTAACCTCATTTGCGGCAAGAGTTACTACTTTTTTTGAAGTGCTCTCAGTAAGACTTCTTGCACCATCTGTCAAATGCCTTGCTCTCTTTCCTACAAGAATACATAGTGTATATCTACTGTCTACTTTCTCTAATAATGAGCTTATTGAAGGATCAATCATGATTATTTCACCTCGAATCTAATTTAGATCTTTATTTGATGCCTTAGTCCTGTCATGCAACATATTTAAGTTTTATGCAAATTTGGAATAAGGTAGTTCTTCAATAACAGGTATTTTCTTGGATATGAGTTTTTGAATGTCTCTTAAGAATGCTCGCTCATCTCTATCACAAAAAGATAATGCAGTTCCTGACATTCCAGCTCTTCCAGTTCTTCCAATACGATGGACGTATGTTTCAGGTACATTTGGTAAGTCGTAATTAATAATACAAGATAGTTCCTGGATATCTATTCCTCTTGATGCAATATCAGTAGCAACAAGTACTCGTGTTCGTTTAAGTTTGAAATTGTTCAAAGCATTTTGTCGCTCGTTCTGAGATTTATTCCCATGGATGGACTGGGCAGTTATCCTCATTTTAGTTAAATCATTGGCAATCTTATCTGCTCCACGTTTTGTACGTGTAAATACAAGAACAGATTCAATGTCTTTGTTTTTCAATAGTTTCACCAGCAAAGATTTCTTATCTTTTCTATCCACCAAATATACTGTTTGATCAATGGTATCTACTGTAGATGAAACAGGAGTTACCTCAATCCTAATTGGGTTCTTTAAAATAGTATTTACCATATTACTAATTTCTTTTGGCATGGTAGCAGAAAATAGAAGTGTTTGTCTTTTAGCAGGCAATCTGGATATGATTTTTTTAACATCATATGAGAATCCCATATCAAGCATTCGATCTGCTTCATCTAATACAAGTATATTTAGATTGCAAAGACTTATATAGTTTTGGTTCATTAGATCAAGCAGTCGTCCAGGCGTTGCAACAATAATATCTACACCTGATTTTAGTGCTTTCACTTGATGAAATTGCGATACACCACCATAAATAACGGTATGCTTAAGTCCTGTAAATCTTCCGTATGACCTAAGACTTTCACCTATCTGGATAGCTAGTTCACGTGTTGGAGTCAGTATTAAGGCTTTAACTGGACGGGGACCTTTATCGTTCAACTTTTCCTTATAAAGAATCTGTAACAATGGAATAGCGAAGGCCGCTGTCTTTCCTGTGCCTGTTTGTGCACATCCGAGTAGATCCTTGCCTTCAAGAATAACTGGTATTGCCCGTTCTTGTATGAGAGTAGGTGTCTTATAGCCTTGTGTAGATAAAGCTTTCAGTATAGGTGTGGCGATGTTTAGTTTTTCAAAATTCAATTAAATTTCTCCTTTTAAAGTGACAAAGCACTATTATTTATTGTTTATCTCATTTGGGTTATTTATATAAAATAACTAGTCAATGCGGTTCCAAAAAAACTTGATTTGATAATGTTTTCAAAATATGAGAATAGGAAGTTGTCTTTTCATTATCCCTAAGTTATTTTTTGAAACTGCCTTATTATTAAGTCTAATTTAAATTTCTCTTTTGTATAAATATGAAAAGAGCGAAAAACTCATATTAATTGAGTTTCCCGCTCTATAAATCCCTAATGCTTTAATCTAATTTAGGACTTAGGCAGTTGAAAAAACAATATTATGCTTGTATTATATCATATATTTAGGGAATTAGCAAATTACCTTTTCCTAAAAAATCGATAAACTGACTTGAAGTTCTTGAAAGAGGAACATTTTTTATTGTGATAATACCTAGTTTTCTGAGAGGTAGTTTTTCCTTTAGTTCTATTTCAAATAAATCTCCTTTATCTATGAAGGGAAGGGCACTCTCTTTTAGAACATGTGCAATTCCTAGACCGATTTTTGCGAACTCAAGTAAAAGGTCAATACTTTCAAGTTCGATTTCAGGAACTAAATTAAGGCCTTTTTTTTGAAGAAATAAATCTATATTATGACGAGTTGAACTGCTTTTATCAAGCATCAAAAGAGGATAACTAGATAGGTCTTTTAATGAAAGAGGTCTTTTTAATAGCTCGATAAACTTGTTTGAGGCTACAAAGATATCTTTTACAGATGTATAATTCTCAGCTATTATACCTTTAGCCTGCACCGGAAGAGTGACTATTCCGAAGTCAATTATGCCTTCCTTCAATATATCCTGGATTTGATGGGAGGTTCTGTTAATAACTTGTACTTTAACCTTTGGATGCTTTTGTATAAATCTATCAATTGGGTCAATTAAATAATACTTACATATGGTGTCACTAACTCCAATTCGTATTTCTCCGTTTTCAAGATTCTGAGATTCTAGTAGTTTACTCTCGGCTGTCTTTATAAAATTATAGGCTTGTTCTATATGTTTAAAAAGGATTTGACCTTCAGAGGTTAACTTTATTTCACGGGTATTTCTAAAGAAGAGCTGTGAACCTGTCTTTTCTTCAAGTTTTTTAATTGCCTGACTTATGGCAGACTGTGATACATGAACCTTTACGGCGGCATCGGAAAAGCTGTTGTTTTTAGCAACGTGATAAAATATCTTATACAGTTCAAAATTAATATCCATAAGCACCTCTTATACTATATATTAAATTTATTAATTTTACTTATTTATTATAACATACTATAATGTTTGTAGCGACGAAAAGTAATTTTTTTGTGCTTCTAGGTTTATATTATTGATAAGGAGGCAAATTATGAAAAATAGTGTTAGAAGGATTTTTGTGGAAAAGAAAAATGGTTTTGATGTAGAGGCAAAAAGCCTTTATCGTGACTTAAAATATAACCTTGGTATTGCAGGCTTAACAAATGTAAAAATCATAAACAGATATGACATTGAAGGTATATCAGAGGAAGAGTTCGAGAATTCAAAGAGAACAATATTTGCTGAGCCGCCCGTTGACGAGGTCTTTGATGAAAAGATTGAGGTTGCCAAAAACAGCAGAGTTATATCTATTGAGTATTTGCCGGGACAGTATGATCAGAGAGCTGACTCTGCATCGCAGTGTGTGCAGATACTCACTCATGGTGAGAGACCGAACACAAAAGTTGCAAAACTTGTTGTTTTAGAGGGAGAAGTTTCAGAGAACGAGTACGAAAAGGCAAAGGGTTATCTTATAAATCCGGTGGAAAGTCATGAAGCATCTATGGAAAAGCCTGATTCTTTAGAGGTAGAAGTTAATGTGCCCGAAGATGTAAAGGTTTTGAGTGGTTTTAATAATAAGAGTCATGAGGAACTTGAAAGTTTTATGAATGAAATGGGACTTGCTATGTCCTTAGAAGATCTTGAATTTTGCCAGGTATACTTCAGGGATAATGAGAAGAGGGATCCAACCTATACAGAAATAAAGGTTATCGATACTTATTGGTCGGATCACTGTCGACATACTACATTCCTGACAAATATAGGTAATGTGGAAATTGAAGATGGAGCATTCAGTAAACTTATTAAGAAAGCATATGAAAGCTATATAGAAGCGAGAAAATTTGTTTATGAAGACAGGCAGAAGGATGTATGCCTGATGGACATTGCAACAATAGCAATGAAACAACTCAGAAAAAAGGGAAGTCTAAACGATCTTGATGAATCGGATGAAATAAATGCATGTAGCATAGTGGTTAATGTAGATATAAACGGAAAGAAAGAAGAGTGGCTGGTTATGTTTAAAAATGAAACCCATAATCATCCTACAGAAATAGAACCTTTTGGTGGAGCAGCAACATGTTTAGGCGGTGCGATAAGAGACCCGCTTTCTGGAAGATCTTATGTTTATCAGGCTATGCGTGTTACCGGGAGTGGAGATCCGAGGACAAGCATCCAAGATACAATACCGGGCAAATTGCCTCAGAGAAAAATTACAACTGGAGCAGCATCTGGTTACAGCTCCTATGGAAATCAGATTGGGCTTGCTACAGGTCAGGTAGCAGAAATATACGATGAGGACTATGTGACAAAGAGAATGGAAATCGGTGCGGTTATTGGTGCAGCACCAAAGAAAAATGTTGTTAGAGAAACACCTAAGGCTGGAGATATTATTATTCTTTTAGGAGGAAGGACAGGGCGCGACGGTTGTGGAGGAGCGACAGGATCTTCAAAGGAGCATACGGAAGAATCACTGCTTACTTGCGGAGCTGAAGTTCAAAAAGGTAATCCTCCTACCGAAAGAAAAATACAAAGATTGTTTAGACGATATCCAGTTAGCACAATGATAAAAAGATGTAATGACTTTGGAGCCGGTGGTGTGTCGGTTGCTATTGGTGAATTAGCTGACGGACTTAGCATTAATTTAGATTCGGTGCCAAAGAAATACGAAGGCTTAGATGGAACAGAGCTTGCCATATCCGAGTCTCAGGAGAGAATGGCTGTAGTTGTAACAAAAGAAGATGTTAATAGATTTATTGAAGCAGCAAGAGATGAAAATCTTGAAGCAACAACAGTTGCTGTGGTCACTACAGAGCCAAGGTTGACTATGGCTTGGAGAGGAAAGACTATTGTTAGTTTGAGCAGAGAGTTTTTAAATACCAATGGAGTTAAACAGTACTCCGACGTATATGTAGCAGCACCTTCTAAAGACACCTACTTTAAGGCGGATAAGAGTTTAGATAATACTAAAGACTTAGAACAGATGTGGGTAGATGTGTTGAAGAATTTAAATGTATGCAGCCAGAAAGGACTGGTTGAAAGATTTGATGCATCCATTGGAGCAGGGTCGGTTTTAATGCCTTTTGGAGGGAAATATCAATTGAGTCCTACAGAAGGGATGGCAGCAAAAATTCCTGTCTTAGAAGGAGATACAAGTACAGGTACACTAATGACCTATGGATATAATCCGTTAATTGCCAAATGGAGTCCTTTCCATGGTGCTGTTTTTGCGGTTGTTGAATCAGTTGCGAAAATAGTAGCGATGGGGGGAAATTACAAGACTGTGAGACTTACTCTTCAGGAATATTTTGAAAAGCTTGGTAAGGAGCCAAAGCGATGGGGCAAACCGTTCAGTGCACTTTTAGGTGCCTACTATGCCCAGATGAAGCTTGGTATTCCAGCAATTGGGGGAAAAGACAGTATGTCAGGAACTTTTAAAGACATGAATGTTCCTCCTACCTTGGTTTCTTTTGCAGTGGATGTTGTAGATGTCAGGAATGTTGTTTCAACTGAGTTTAAAAATACTGACAGTAATGTTGTACTTGTGGGTTTGAAAAGGGATGAAAATGAACTCCCCGATTTTGATCATTTAGATAAGAATTATACTAGGATAAATAAATTAATAAAGGACGGGAAAGTCCTGGCTTCACAGACTATAAGGTCTGGAGGACTAGTGGAAGCGATTAGTAAAATGAGTTTTGGAAATATGATTGGCTTTGAAGCTAAAGGAAATATACCGATGGACAAACTGTTCGCTCCAGAGTATGGTTCGATGCTTCTTGAAATAGGAAAAAATCAAGACCCGGATAAATTATTTGAAGGAATTGACTATGAGTTTTTGGGTACTACCCAAGTTAAAGAAACTATTGATGTAAATGGTGTAAGCTTAAGTATAAAGAGCTTGGTTGAAAAGTGGGAAGAACCTTTAGAGAAAATATTCCCGACAAGTGCAGAGCATATTGAAGGTAAACCTAATCAATACGCATATGAAATTAGAAATACCTCAAAGCCAAAGGTTTCACATGCAAAACCAAGGATTTTTATTCCTGTATTTCCGGGGACCAACTGCGAGTATGATACAGCAAAAGCTTTTGAAAAAGCGGGTGGACAACCAGATACCTTTGTTATTAAAAATCTGTCCTCTTCTGAAATAGATAGGTCTGTAGACATAATGGCAAAAATGATTGACAACTCACAGATTATTATGATTCCTGGCGGTTTTAGCGGAGGAGATGAACCGGACGGCTCGGGTAAATTTATTGCAACAGCCTTTAGAAACCCTAAGGTAAAGGACGCTGTTATGCGTTTGTTAAAAGAGAGAGATGGATTGATACTCGGTATATGTAATGGATTCCAGGCACTTATAAAATTAGGTTTGGTTCCCTACGGCGAAATAAGGGATTTGACCGATGAAAGTCCTACACTTACCTTTAATACCATTGGGCGACACGTTTCATGTATGGTTAATACTAGAATTTCATCCACATTGTCCCCTTGGTTTAGCAATCTCAAAGTTGGCGATATACATTCCATTGCAGTATCCCATGGAGAAGGAAGGTTCGTAGCGAGTGAAGACGTATTAAAAACCCTTGAAAAGAACGGCCAAATAGCAACACAGTATGTAGACCTTGACGGTAATGCCAGCTATGACATAAGATTTAATCCAAATGGTTCCTTTGATGCAATAGAAGGGATAACAAGTCCTGATGGAAGGGTTCTTGGTAAAATGGGACATTCGGAGAGAATTGGAAGCAATGTAGTTAAAAATGTTCCAGGAGAAAAGGATCAAAAGCTTTTTGAAGCAGGTGTAAATTACTTTAAGTAAAGCGGTTGGAAATAAATAGAAAACACCTAGACCATTTTCAAAAGATTATCTAGAAGAAAAATAAAAAGGTACAAGTTTTGTGACCATTAGAGCTTATATAGTGCGTCACAAAATTTGTACCTTTTTTAAACTATGTTACAAAGTTGTTTTTTTAATCACCTTATGAAATATCAATACTCATATACACATTGAGGGTAAAATCATTAAAATTTTCCTCAAATGTTGCCGTCTGTTTATTTCCGTTGATATCAATGTAGTCGAGTTCATATACAATACTAGAGTCGCTTCCAGAGAATACAATATCACCAAGTTTTTTAGGACGTACTTTTACTTCGACGGTAAACGGTTCAACTACATATTTTGTGCCGTCATGAGTTAGTTTGATATCAAGATTCTCTACTATTAGCTTTTGTCTTGTTGTACCTACAACGGGGTCAATACTACAACCGGTAGGACCTTCAACAACTTGAATTCCCTCAGGGAAGGTTTCAATATATGTTGCTTTTTTTATAACTGCAGTTTTTGGAGCATCTATTATTACAAATCTGTAAATTGGTGATAAGTCAAGCATTGAATTTGTGCTGTAATAGTGCTTTCCGTCCGAACCAACAGATGCACCCGCTGCTATGGCAATATTTTCTATATTTGCAGATATATCTTTTATTGAATTGTCTATAAATACAGGTCTGATACCACTTGCTTTAATATCAGCTGCAATATTGAGTGCATAATTTAGAGCGCTTCCATCAGCATCATTTGTTCCGTCACCGGCAATACTGATTGCATCTCCTGTTCCTGTTAAAGGACTTACGGTCCATTTGTTTGGAGCGTTTGCAGCTAATACAATTAGGTATTTGGTGGCATCAGGTGAAGATTTTGTTGAGTGTGTAAGAAGTTCTTTTCCACGTCGTAGTGCATCACCCATATTGCTATAGCCGGTTGAATTATCAGGAAAAGTATCTATGTAGCTTTTTAATGCTGCGGCTTTGTTATCTTCAGTAGAAAGGTCAAAGAATTCAAAATTTTCTGCGTCTACATATGCTTTATCCGAGTATTGCAATGCAAACATTTTGGTAGCTGAATCTGCAAATTTATCTACAATTTGCTTTGCAACATCTTTTGCAGACACGGGTGTAGCTGTTGTACGCAAATACTTGGTTTCTATTTTGGAAGTTATACCTAAAGAACAAATAAATCTAGAGGAACTTCCTTCAATTCTTATATCACTTCCGGCAACTATAGCTCCATAAATATCTGTATTGATTCCCTGTAAAAGTACAACGCCTACGTCGTTTGTGTATTTACCAGTAGGATCTTCTTCACCGGCAGCGTATAGGATGCCGTAAATTTTGCTGCTTGAAGTGGCTACAAATATTCGGCCATGTATGGAGTATATGTTGAGAAGGTTAGTAGTGTTTTCTATAGAGTTTGCATCTAATTCAGCGTTATTTATGTCATGACCTTCAAGGTTGACAAAGCCCTCTGCTACTATAAAGTTTGAGTTTGCATTAATGATATGTGGAACGGAAATACGCAAATTTCCATCAAAATACATAGATGATTCTAAATTAAATGTTCCAGCACCTGTTATAACAAAAGTATTGTTGTTTTCCTCATACCTTATATTGAAGCCAAGTTGATTTGGAAATGGATAATCAAAGCCTCCGGGATAGGTGGCTGGATAAAACTTATAATCAACTTTGTCTATTTCAGCTATGATGTCATCATGGAATACAGGCATAGGCAAAGGAGAATTAATAGTTACAAGGCCGCCGTCTATGTTCGAGCCATATCCTATGGACAGAGAAGAAGCAGAACATGTACCTGTAACCTTTAAGTCTGCAATATAGGATTCTAACTTTCCGTTTGCATGTATGCCCCCTTCGACATATGCACGGTCTCCAACCCCACGAATATTTCTATTTGCAAAGATACCGTAGTCTATAGGAGTAATTTTGTCAACTATAACCTCTTCGGTACTTATTGCATTGTCAACTAGAAGTACTATTTCTTTTTCACCTTCAAACGTACCCATACCGTTTAGAACTAATTCACCCTCTTGTGTAGAAGAAATTGTTTGAATAGATGCAATTTCCGCTCTATCTGGTGCGGTTTTCCATAAATCCAAATTTGCAGGATCAATAATAAAAGGAGTTGAAGTAGGTGTAGGTGGAGCTAATGCAATAGTAGAAGTTGGTGTTGGTGTAGCTGTTGGAGTTATGGTCGGTATAGGTGTTGGTGTAGCTGCAATTGCAGAGGTGGAAAAAGTAAGCCAGTCAACATTAACAGGACCTGTAAAAACCAGATATAGATTGTTTTTTCCTGTAACAGTGCTTATATTACATGCCAATTCCTGATACGCGTCCCAATTATTCATTGAAGGTATTGACAAAGTTCCAACAAGAGTTCCTGTTGAACTTCCTAGTCTTATTTCAATATTTGTAGTTGAACCGGATGCGTTTACAACGTTAGCTTTGAATGATTTTGCTCCCGTGCCGAAATTAACATTGTTGAATACTACATAATTTCCGCTTTGAATGTAGCAAATTATATTATTCATTTTTTTGATGTTTTCATCGCTAATACCACTACAATTCTCAGCTTCAATTCTAGAAAAAGCATTTATAGATGTAGATGCTGTAGTTGGTGAAAATACAAACCAATCGACGTTTACTGGTTCACCAAATACAAAATACAGATTTTTAACACCAGTGATGTTTGATACATTTAGTGAAACTTCTTGATAGGTCTCCCAACTTCCTGTAGACGGAATGCTAACAGTGGACAAAACTGTACCTGTCGGACTTCCAGACCTTATTTCCATATTGCTTGAAATGGTAGTTGCTATTCTAGCTCTAAAGGAGTTTGTTCCGCTTCCAAAGTCAATGTTATTGAAAGCTACGTAGTCCCCTGAGTGTATCCAACCTATATTATATCCACCATCAGGAATGCTAAAGGTGTTAATATATGGGGAATTGGTAAAATCGTAACTTTCAGCTTGTATTTGAACAAAAGCGCTTCTAGTTGTAGGAACTGGTGTAGCAGTAGGTACAGGGGTAGGTGTTGACGCACCTACAGCGCCGGAAAGTACAAACCAGTCAATATTTATCGGATCGGAAAATTCAAGATATAGGTTATTGTATCCTGCTACTGTATTGTCTATATTGCAGGTGAATTCCTGATAAGCATCCCAGCTTCCTGTGGAAGGTACGTATAGATTACCGATTGTATTACTTCCAATTCTTAATTGTATATTAGAAGGAGAACCCGCAGCCAATCTAATCTTGAATAAAGAGGCTCCGTTTCCAAAGTTAACATTATTATACAAAGCATAGTCACCTTTTAGAATAAAACCTAAACCATAACCTTCTGGCTTGACATCTATTACTTTTATATATTGTCCGCCAAGGCTGCTATAATTTTCAGCCTCGATTTTTGAATAAGTGGTTGATTGACCAGTTGTTGTCGAAGGAGCTGTCGGAGTTGGAGTAATAACGGGTGTGGCTGAAGGAGGTAGAAACGCTATTGTAGGAGTAGCCGTAGGCGCTTGGGGTGTAACAGATGAATCTGGTTGAATTCCCCAAACAAGGGTACCATTTATATAACCAGTTACATAATTCCATGTTGTGTAATCTTGAGCAGACGGATTAAAAGAAAAATCATTTGCTTGATTGTAATTGGACCAACTTGGATTAGTAATTCTAGTATTAACATAAGCAATAGCCCCAGGAGCAAGATTGCCTGCACCACTGCTAAAGCCAACTTCATAATAGTAATCTGCATTAGCATAGGTTGTACCTAGACTTGAAAATACTAAATTCAAATTAGCTCCTGCAACTGTTGAGTAATCACAATTAGGAGTTTGAGTACCTGTACCGTCTGTTGTGTAATAGTATCTTAACTTAATCGTAGATAGGTTCAAAGAAGAGCTGCTTGTGTTTGTAATTTTAAAGTACGCATATATTGTGTTGCTTGAAATGTCTCTATTAGAATTGAAAAACTCAACCTTTAGAACTCCTGACGAAGCAGCTGTAGGAATTGGAGTGGCAACAGGAGTAGGTGTAAGGGTCTGGGTAACAACAGGAGTAGGGGTTTTTGTAGGAGCTGTGGCCTGAGTAAATGCGAACTGGTCAATATTAACAGCATTACCAAAAACTAGGTATAAGTTATGAGTACCTGTAACACTGCTGACACTGCAGGACATTTCCTGATATGTATCATAGTTTCCTGTAGACCATACCGATAAAGTCCCTAAAAGCGTACCTGTAGAACTACCTAACCTAATCTCGATAGTAGTATTATTTTGGGTTGCAACCTTTGCTTTAAAGGATGCAGCACCGGTGCTGCCAAAGTTTACATTGTTATATACAACAAAGTTGCCGGTATTAATATAACCTAAACCGTATCCACCGGATATATCTACTTTTTTTATGCCTGATGTGCTTAGGCTGCTGTAACTTTCAGCTTCTATTTGTGAGTATGCATTAAATGAAGATGGAGAGTTTGGTGTTGGAGTTGGAGCCTGAATAAATGTGAACCAGTCAATATTAACAGCATTACCAAAAACTAAGTATACATTTTGGATACCTGTAATGCTATTGACACTGCAAGACATTTCCTGATATGTATTATAGTTTCCTGTAGACGATACCGATAAGGTACCTAAAAGAGTACCGCTGGCACTTCCTAACCTTACCTGGATAGTAGTATTGTTTTGAGTTGCAACCTTTGCTTTGAAAGAGATTGTACCTGAGCTTCCGAAGTCAATATTGCTATAGCCAACATTATTATCGGTATTGATATAGCCTAAGCCATATACGCCCGAACTAATGTCGATTACTTTAATATTTGTAGTACTCAGACTGCTATAATTTTCCGCTTCTATTTGCGAAAAAGCACTTGTTGCAGCGTATACATCGCTAGGCATCAAACCAATACCTGTAAATGTTAGTGTTGCTAAAATGAAAACAACTAAAAGAACAGAGCTCATCACTCTATTTTGAGAATTAGATAACATAATATACCTCCCACTATGTTTTGTGTGTTTGTGCATTAGTATGAAGATTACAGCTTAAAAAACTTCCTTTATTTGTGCTTTACTTTATAGAACAAGTGAAAGTTGAAAAATTTATAAAAAATATGAAAATATAAAATATCACCTCAAAAATAAAAAAGCGAATAATTGTAAACAAAGTGGCTAAAAAAACTTATCAATTTCCCATCAAAAAAGTTGATAGGCTTTAAAAAATCGATAGTTTTTGAAAACACAATATTGGATTTAATTTAAAAAATTCTGAAAATAAGAAAAGCAGCCAAGATAGTTACAAAAACGAGATTTAAGCAAAAGTTAGATGTAAAAAAATTGGGTAAAATTTCATCTGTATATTAATATGATACACCATTTTTGTATTTTAGGCAATACCCATTTGAAGGGGAATGGTGCTTGAATATTCTAGAAGTGCATCAGATAATTTCAGTAACCCAAAATTAAAAGTAGGTCGTTATGCTATGAATAAAAGGGCTTTTTGTTTTAATATGGTAGAAAAATTTGAGTTTTTGTTTTAGAATGCTATATGATTGGGTATATTTATTACTGAATAAAATGGAGGAGGTAAAGGGTAATGAATGAATACATCATTATGGCAGTGGTTATTAATCACCGTTCTAAAAAGGCTCCAACGGTCCAGGAAGTTTTCACTAAGCACGGATGTACTATAAAAATGAGGCTAGGTCTTCATGAGGCGGGAGATGTGTGCTCGGAGGAAGGGCTTGTATTACTTCAATTAGCAGGAGAGAAAACGGAGATAAAAGCCTTAGAGGATGATTTAAACGGTATTGAAGGTGTAAAGGCTAAGACTATGAGCATTTCCGGTGACTAATGCATCGTATTACAGAATAAACTTTAAAATTTATTTATCATGGTATATGAAACCCTGTTATTGGAGGGTAGGAGTAAATTCGATTTAATGTATACTAAAAGTAGGTAAAAACATTTTTTACCTACTTTTGTTATGTATGTATTTTGTAAAAATAGTTTTACATTTTAATTCTCGAATTCACTTTCAACTTGTATAAAAACGTGAAAATGATTTTACTCCGACCTATAAATATTAACTATATAGTATATATATGAGGAAGCATGAATATTATAATTTTAGGACAATTAAGGGTATTTTTAGGAGTGAAAATGAAATTATACATTGTTAGACTGAATACCATTTATAAATGTATACTTATAGGGATTTTTGCGATTATTACAAGTGTTTGTGTGTTTGCGTCGAGGGAGACGGTTGCTGAGGTATTTGAACAAAAAAGGGATTTGCCCATATACTCTGTTGGATGTGGTGAAAAAAAGGCTTCCATCACATTTGATTGTGCCTGGGAAGCTGATGATATACCCGATATTATAAATACACTCAAAGAAAACAAGGTCAGAGCAACATTCTTTTTGGTAGGACACTGGGCGGAGAAGCATCCCGATGAAGTTAAATTGATATCGGACAATGGGCATGATGTTGCGAATCACTCCTATGCACATTTGCGTATGGGATCAATTGATAACAGCAAAATACGGACAGAAATCGTAAAATGCGATGAAGTTTTGAAAAGGATAACCGGTAAGAAACCTGAGCTTTTCAGGGCGCCTTATGGGGATTATAATAATGACGTTGTACGTATAGCAAGGGAACTAAATGAATACACAATTCAGTGGGATGTTGATTCTCTTGACTGGAAACCCGGCATAACTCCCGAACAGATTCAAAGCAGAGTGCTAAAAAAAGTAAATAATGGATCGATAATTCTCTTTCACAATGACACCACCTATACAGCAAAGCTTTTGCCATTTATAATTTCAGCATTAAGGGATAAAGGTTTTGAACTAGTTCCAGTGTCTGAATTAATTATGAAAGAAAATTATGAAATTAATGTTGAAGGTCGCCAGATAAGGTGATTCCTAAAATACAACTTGCCAATTGCCATTTCGAGGAATTTGATTTGCACTTTTTGCATAGCAAAATAATGTTCCTATGTTTGGAAACTCAAAAGCTTCCAGGATGGGCTTTGTGACTTAATTATTGCATAGGTCATTTCTTGAAATGGCCTAAACTTTCATGGTGGGTTCTAGACTAAAAATATTGTATAGGTTATTTTTTGAAAGGGTCTTACATAAAAAAGTAGAAAAGAGTAAATTATAAAATTACAATTATCACAAGAAATGGGGTTAATCAAGTGCTAATAGCTGGTATTATTAGTCAAAGTAATAAGGAAAGCACAGCAAATCTCATTAATTCAATCTTTTCAGCCTCAAAAAAGAGGTTTAGTATTGTTGATTCAAAAAGTATTGCAAATCTTGATGTTAAAAGGTTTAAGGCATATTTATCCGAACTTTTAAATAATAACACGGATATCTTGATTCTAAAGGTTAATATTTTCGATCTCTATAAAGAAATCTTTAGTTACTTAAAATTTGATATAATTATTTTTACCGATAAAGCCGATGATTTTAAAGAGAGAATTTCTGATGCTTACAAAGAATCCATGAGAAGGGCGTTTTCTCTTTTAGACGAAAAGGGCATTGCTATAGTTAACGCTGATGATAATGAACTTACCAATTTTTTAAACGGAATAAAGCATTATATCATTACTTATGGATTTAATCTTAAGGCAAGTATAACCACTTCTAGTGTTGGCGATTTAGTTGATAAAAGCGATATTATGTGTTGTTTACAGAGAACTGTATTTGCGAGAAATGGAAGTGTTATAGAACCTCAGGAGTTCATAATTAAAACTCAACCGGAAATGTACGATCCGTATAATGTTTTGGCAGCTGCGACCTTTGCGTTGGTTAATGGTGTGGATTTGAATTCATTGAGTAATTAAGAAAAAAGTTAAGTGCATTATTAAGCGAAAAAGAAAATTTATGAGCGAAGCGAATTTTCTTAAAATGGCTTTAGGTGACTCTAAAAAATAACTGGTCAATTGGTATTTCAAAAAAACTTGATTCTATTGGGTTTGAACTATAAATTTTGACTAATGTATTTTTTTGAAACACCTTATATAAAAAAAAGTGATTTAAGGGATTTGCAAGTTGAAAAATGTGTAATATAATGTGTAATATAATTTAAATTAAACCGATAATACTATTAGACAAGAATTTTTGATGAAAGTCTCCGGTGGGATTTGTTTAAGAAATTGTTAGAAGTGGTGGTCATAGAGAATTGATAAGGTGATTCCAAAAAAACTGGTCAATTGCCATTTTTAAAAAATAATTTGATTGGCTTTGTGACCAAAATGTTATTTTTGAAATTGCCTAATATGTTAATTGAAGGGTTAGTTTTTTCAAAGAATAGTGTTGAGGTTTTGTAAATAGGCTCCTATACCGGATAAAATATCAGCAATTTATATATTTGATATATAAAGTTATTCTAAAATCTACCTCTTGCGAATAAACATTACATTAGATAAATATTTAATGTACGCAAGCCTAAGAGAGGAGTGTGGGGGTCGGATGGTCGGAAACATCATTGAGAACAACATGGTGACCATTTCCGGTAAGATAGCAACTGAAGCAGAATTTAGCCATGAGGTGTACGGGGAAGGTTTTTATTCATTTTCGCTCGAAGTGCCCAGACTAAGTGATAGTTACGATAAAATAAGCGTGACTGTTTCAGAGCGTTTGATTTCCAGAGAGTGTTTGGAGATTGGTAAATTTATTGAGGTAGAAGGGCAATTTCGGTCGTATAACAATTTCAACAGTAATACTGATGGAAGCAAACTTATTTTGACTGTCTTTGCCAGAGAAATCAATTTCCTTGAGGATGAAAGGAAAATAAAAAATCCAAATCAGATATATCTTAACGGCTTTATCTGTAAAAAGCCTATATATCGAACAACTCCTTTTGGAAGAGAAATAACTGATATATTGTTAGCTGTGAACAGGCCATACAATAAATCGGACTATATTCCATGTATATCATGGGGTAGGAATGCAAGGTATTCATCTAACTTGGAAATCGGTGACAATATAAAAGTATGGGGAAGGATTCAAAGTAGGGAATACCAGAAGAAGCTTGAAAATGGTGAAGTGTTAACAAAAGTGGCTTATGAGGTTTCGGTTTCTAAGATGGAAATTTGTTCGGAAGAGCAAAGCAAAAGTGAAGAGCAGCAAGAAGAAGATAACGATGAAAATGTTTGAGAATAAAAAGTGGTGATCTGATATCATCACTTTTATTTATTTTCTTTTGACGAAATTAAGGTGTTTTATTAATTAATTTGTTATAATAGTCGGTATAAGGTGTTTCAAAAAATGGTTTGCATTTTTTGTATTGCAAAATAATGTGCCTATCATGGAAGCTTAAAAGCTTCCATGATAGGCTTTGCGACTTAAATATTGAATGGGTTATTTTTAAAAATGGTCTTACATAAAGGTGAAATTAAGGATGAGAAAAAAAAATTTACTGTTTGTAATTGTTTTAATGGTAATATGCGTATCCGCATGCAGCAAATTAGAAATTGGGCCCTATAAGAATTCGGAAAATGTTCCTTACGAGAACGAGGACTTTGCAATGGGCACTGTAGTTACGCAAAGAATCTATGATAAAAATGCTGAGGAAATAAGCAAGAAAGTAATGGATAGGATTAGGAAAATTGAAGACGATATGACTATAAATAAGTCTGGGGGAGAAATAGATAAGCTAAATGCCTATGCCGGAATTGATTTTGTAGAATTGAATGAAGATGCAATATATGTATTGGAAAAAGCTATGGGATTTTCTAAAATAAGCAACGGAGCTTTTGACGCTATGATAGGTCCTCTTGTTAAGGAATGGGATGTGTTCTCGGATGACCCTTCGGTACCGTCAGTAAAAAGGATAGATGATTTATTAAGCTTGGTGAATTATGAAGATATTACAATAGATAAAAACTTATCTAAAGCAAAGCTTGAGAAGAAAAGTCAAGTTGTTGATTTAGGTGGAATTGCTAAGGGCTATGCGGGAGACAAGGCAATAGAGTTATATATGGAACATAAGGTTAAATCGGCGTTTATAAGTATTGGTGGAAATATTGTTTTATTAGGGAGTAAACCGGATGGAAGCCTGTGGAAAGTAGGTGTTAGAAATCCTAGGGGACCTGAAGGATCTTATATAGGAGTTATAAGTGCAAAGGATAAAGCCATAGTAAGTTCGGGAGATTATCAACGGTATTTTGAAAAAGATGGTGTGAGATATCACCACATTATTGATCCGAGGACAGGTTATCCGGCTGATTCAGGACTTATAGGTACTACTATTATTTCAGAACTATCAATTGATGCAGATGCTTTATCCACTGCAACCTTTGTTTTAGGGCTTGAAAAGGGCATGGAGTTAATAGAAAAGCTTGAGGGTGTTGAAGCTGTTTTTATAACAAATGAAAAAAAGATATACATAACAAAAGGACTTAGCAATGCATTTGAATTTGAGGATGAGAATAATGAGTATGAATATGTTGAAAAAAGGTGATATCATACTTCTAGGTATTATATCAGCAGCGATTGTTATTTCTTTTGCAGCTGTATCTACCTATAAAAGAAGTGGAAACGATACCGACAAAGTTGCAGTTATAAAGATGAAAGATGAAATAATAAAAAGCATCGATTTAAGCACTGTTAAAGGACCACAAAAAATAGAGGTTTCAGGTAAGCATATTCAGGTAGTACTTGTTGAAAGAGGTCGAATAAGATTTTTAGAAGCTGATTGTCCGGACAAGATATGTGTCAATACAGGCTGGTTATCCGAAAAAGGTGATATGGCAGTTTGTATTCCAAATAGCACTATGATTAAAATTGAGGGCCAATCGGACAAAGTAGATGTTGTTACGCATTAGGAGAAATTTATGGAAGTAACCTATTTCACAGCTCGATTAATGTTATGGTAGGAAGTTGGGAGTAAGTAGTGAATAATACAAAACGTATTGTTATATTAAGTTTGATGATTGCTCAGGCTTTAGTTTTATCCTTGATAGAATCATGGATTCCTTTGCCATTGCCTGTTCCTGGAGTAAAGCTCGGATTGGCAAATATAATTACTGTTATAGTAATTGTCTTCTATGGTTTTAAGGATGCTTTGTCAGTAGTTTTAATTCGATGTATATTGTCTTCCATTTTTGGAGGAGGGGTTACAGGTTTCCTTTTCAGTATGGCGGGGGGGATTCTCAGTACAATTGTAATGTACACTTTGTACAGGAAGGGCTCAAAGGTATTTAGCATAATAGGAATAAGCATAGGAGGGGCAGTTTCGCATAATATAGCCCAAACGGTTATTGCAAGCTTTGTAATGAAAGATGCAGCAATTTATATGATTCTTCCGGTACTCCTTATATCAGGGGTTATTATGGGACTTTTTGTGGGACTGTGCAGCAGCTTTTTGGAAAAAGCAATAAGAAATACAAAAATATTTACTTAAGGATAACGAAAAAATAACTTCTTATTTATTTTTCTATTGAAGGTGATAAGGTAATTCCTAAAAAATAACTGGTCAATTGCCATTTCAAAAAAATTGATTTGAGGGGCTTTGTGACCTAAATATTGTATAGGTTATTTTTTGAAATGGACTAAAGAGTATATGCTAGAATTTATTAAAGCATATTATTAGAGAATTGAATATTATTGCGTAGGTTTTTAATTCAAGTGGAATAGCCTTTTTATAAGGTGATTCCACTTGAACTTTTTGTCTTAAAATTTATTATTTGATTAACATTATTGCTAATTGATATAATATAGAAACGAAAGGCAAAATCAAGTAGGGCTAAATAGCCTTGGATTTTGATCGTATACATTTTTAGGACAAAAGTATAAGAGGCAAAATGGAGAGGATTAATTGAAGGGAGCAATAATGAATAATATTGCAGAAATAGTAATAAGCAACGCTACAAGGCAGTTTGATAGGGTATATCACTATAAGGTACCTGAAAAGTATTCAGATATAGTTAGTACAGGAATGCGTGTTATTGTGCCTTTCGGCAAAGCTAACCGGCTGCGGGAAGCTTATGTTATAGCTCTTTTGGACGAGAGTGACTTTAAGGACTTAAAGGAAATTAGTGAAGTTATTGATGAAAGTTCAATGCTTGATTTAAATATAATAAAGCTGGCACATTGGATGAGGCACAGATATATAAGTACTTATTCCGATGTGTTTAAATGTTTGCTTCCCCCCGGGTCCGGTTTGGTAAATTCTAAAACGGTAAAACTTCTTAATTCTGACACCTCCCTAAAGGGCAACTATTTAAAAATTTTAAACAAGCTTGGGGATTTTGAAGGTGAGATGGAATATGATCATTTAAAGACAGAGATGAACATAAAGGATTTGTCAAAATACATAAACAAATTAGCCGAGCTTAATTGTATTTCTGTATGTGAAGAATTTGGATCTAAGGTGAGCGGAAAATATGTTAAAGTGGCTTATCTTATAAAACCTTCCCAGGAAGTACAGGAAGCTATTGAGGGAAATCGCTTAAGGAGTATAAAACATGTCAGAATACTTGAAATGCTCTTAGAAAATGAATATATTTCAGTAACTGACTTAGCAAAATTCGCCGGGGTCTCAAAAAGTGTGCTCAATACCCTGAATAAATACGGATATATAGATTTTAAGAATATAGAAGTGACAAGGGACCCCTACGAAAGCCGAAAATTTGAAAGGACAAACCCTTTAGAACCAACAGAGGAACAACGATATATTTTAGAAAAAGTAAGAGATATGCTAGATGGAAAGGCTTTTAACGAAGTATTGTTGCACGGCATTACCGGAAGCGGCAAAACCGAGGTGTATCTTCAGCTTATTGACCACTGCATAAATATAGGTAAGCAAGCTATTGTCCTAGTACCGGAGATTTCTTTGACCCCACAGATGGTGGAAAGATTTAAAGGAAGATTTGGAGATTACGTAGCTATACTTCATAGCAGATTGTCCTTAGGAGAGAGGTATGACCAGTGGAGGCTTATAAAACGTGGAAAAATTCAAATTGCTATAGGGGCAAGATCGGCAGTGTTTGCACCTTTTGACAGACTTGGAATGATTATAATAGATGAAGAACATGAAAATTCCTATAAATCAGAAATTTCACCCAAATATCATGCGGTTGAGGTGGCAAGGGAACGGTGTAAAATAGAGAATGCTATATTAATGTACGGATCAGCTACTCCTTCTATCGAAAATTATCATAGGGCAATAGCTGGTGAACTATCGATGTTTACAATGGTAAAACGTGCTAATAATCTGATGCTTCCTAAGGTACAGGTTGTGGACATGAGAAGAGAGCTAGAAGCGGGCAATAGGTCAATATTCAGCAGGGCATTAGCTTGTGAAATGGAGAAAAATATAAATAAAAAAGAGCAGACAATTATTTTTCTAAATAGGCGTGGTTATTCGTCCTTTATCCTTTGCCGCAACTGTGGTTATGTGTTAAAATGTTCAAAGTGTGATGTATCAATGACCTATCATTCCTATGATGAAAGGTTGATATGTCATTACTGCGGGTATACGGTTAAAAAAGTAAGCAATTGTCCGAAATGCAAAAGTCCTCATATAAGAGGGTTTGGCACCGGCACTCAAAAGATTGAGGACGAAATAAAAAAGAATTTTAAATCTGGCTCTGTAATTAGGATGGATATGGACACAACAACCTACAAAAATTCTCACGAAGACATTTTACGCAACTTTCGTGAAAACAATATTAACATACTAGTGGGAACACAAATGATAGCAAAGGGACATGATTTTCCAAACGTTACCCTTGTTGGTGTGATTGCTGCAGACAGTATTCTCAATGCAGGAGATTACAGAGCTACCGAAAGGACTTTCCAACTAATAACTCAGGTGGCAGGAAGAGCCGGTAGGGGAACAATTTCGGGGAGAGTAATTATCCAAACCTACAACGTGGAGAATTACAGCATTGAGTGTGCATGTGCCCAAGATTACAAAGGTTTTTTTGAAAAGGAGATTATGGTTAGGGAAAAGCTTTTATATCCTCCCTTTACACATATTGGTTCAATTGTATTTAGTGGAATAAATGACCGTATGGTTTATAACAAAGCTGTAAGTGTTAAAAAATTTGTTGATAACTATTTTGCTGGTGCGTATAATAGTATTGATATATTAGGTCCTTCTAGGTCTTTAGTGACTAAAATAAAGAACAAATACAGGTGGAGGATTATTATTAAGTATAAAGATATGGAAAAACTTATAGATGTGTTAACGAAAGTATTGGACAATTTTTACGAGAAGCAGGGTAAAAATGACATAGGTATTAGTGTGGATATAAATCCGGTAAATATGTTATAATACTTTTTGTTGTGGGAATAAATGAAGTATAGAGGAGTAAAGGTGACTTAAATATTGTAAAGGTTATTTTTTGAAATGGCCTGAATTCTATTTTTAAAATGAAATGGGGGAACTTAAAATGGCATTAAGGAATATAAGAATTGATGGAGATGAAGTTCTAAACAAGGTATGTAGAACAGTTGATGTTATAGATGACAGGCTGCTGACATTACTTAAGGACATGGCTGAAACAATGTACGCAGAAAAAGGAGTTGGATTGGCAGCGCCTCAGGTAGGTGTATTAAAAAGAGTTGTTGTAATCGATGTGGGTGAGGGCTTGCTAGAACTTATCAATCCTAAAATTGTTAAAGCAGAGGGAGAAATGCTTGATGTAGAAGGCTGCCTCAGTGTGCCTGAATACGTTGGAGATGTAATGAGGCCTAAGAAGGTTTGGGTTGAGGCATTGAACCGAAATGGTGAAAAGATAAGCCTAGAAGGTGAAGATCTCCTTGCAAGAGCCTTTTGTCATGAACTTGACCATTTAGACGGAATTTTGTTTACAAGCAGAGCACAAAAAGTGACTCGTAAAAATGATTTGCACGAGTAGTAATATAAAAGCGAAAATACTTGTTAGAGGTGACTTTGTTGAGAATTGTATTTATGGGTACTCCTGAATTTGCAGTACCATCTTTAGATATGCTTTTAAAAGAAGGTTATGAGGTTGTAGCGGTAATAACACAGCCTGATAAGCCAAAAGGCAGGGGAAATAAAATGTGCGTTTCAGCGGTGAAAGAATACGCACTTAAGCATGGAATTGAAGTGTTACAGCCTGAGAGAGTTAAAACTTCTGACTTTGCAGAGAAAGTAAAGGAAATCAATCCAGATTTGATGGTTACTGCAGCATACGGAAAAATCCTTCCTAAGTCTGTTTTGGATGTTCCTAAGTATGGATGCATAAATGTTCATGGTTCTTTGCTTCCGAAATATAGAGGGTCTGCACCTATACAATGGTCCATAATAGATGGTGAGAAAGTGACAGGTATCACTACCATGTTTACCGATGTGGGAATGGATACAGGAGATATGTTAATTAAAGGATATATTGAAATAACTGAGTATATGACCGCTGGAGAACTTCATGACAAACTGTCTATTTTAGGTGCAGAGGTATTAAAAGAGACCTTACGAAAGCTTAAAGACGGGAGTTTGGAAAGAGTACCCCAGATCGATTCGGAGGCTACATATGCTTGTATGATGACTAAGGACACAGGGCTCATAGACTGGGCAAAGTCATCAAGAGAAATTCACAATCTAGTTAGGGGAACAAACCCTTGGCCGGGAGCATGTACATATTACTGCGGTGAAAAAATGAAAATATGGTTAACTTCCGTTATATCAGAGGATACACATAATTTGAAAGCGGGTAGCATATGTGATGTTGGCAGGGATGGAATTATTGTTGCTTGCGGTATAGGGAAGCTCCTTATAAAAGAGGTACAGTTTGAATGCTGTAGAAGAATGTGTGTTGAGGATTATATATGTGGGCATAAGATGGATGAAGGTGAAGTTCTTGGATAAGGGAGTTAAGAAGTTTGGCTTATTATCAGGTATGCTCATATTTGGCCTTTTATTAATATTACTTGTCTTTGGATTGATTTACCGCTACTCTACAATATATACATATAGCTTTATACTATTAATTTTAGTTATAGTGACAATACTAATTATATTATTTTATATAAGCTCGTTTTTTAGCATTATGTATATATATAAATATAAATCGGCAAACAGAATAATCGGAGCTCTAGCAGGATCGGGAATAAAGACATTACTTCCTCTTTCAATATTTTTAGCAGACATTTTTAAGACAAAAAAAGATTTGATACGTAAATTTTATATAGACTTTAATAATATAATGGTAAATGCTTTAGGTCGGAAGTATTCACCAAAAAACGTTCTTATTATGCTTCCTCATTGTTTGCAGTATTCCGAGTGTGGGTATAAAATTACGAATAACACAAATAACTGTAAAAGGTGTGGAAGGTGCACAATTGGAGATATTCTTAAGACAGCCGAGGGGAGGTCGGTTGAAGTTAGAATAGTAACGGGCGGAACAGCTGCAAGAAAAATAATAAAGGAACTGAGGCCAAGACTGATATTAGCAGTTGCCTGTGAAAGAGATCTTACAAGTGGAATAGTAGATGTTGGTAAAATTCCTGTTATTGGTTTGATTAATGACAGACCAAACGGACCTTGCTACAATACATGTATAAATGTTGATATTTTAAAGCAGAGATTAGATGAAATTTTAGAACCTTGATAGTGTTTTTTGACTATAGAGATTATTTCACATACATAAAGTTAGGAGGTAATTTTATGGGACTTTTTTATGGTTTTGATATATATTATTTGGTGCTTGTTTTACCGGCATTTATATTTTCTTTATATGCTCAATTCAAGGTAAAGGGTACCTTTAGCAATTACAGCAAGGTTCACAATAGCAGAGGAATGACCGGAGCGGATATAGCAAGGACAATACTAGATAGAAGCGGACTTAATGATGTGAGGATAGAAGCACATCCGGGAGATCTTACAGACCATTACGATCCAAGAACAAGAGTTGTAAGATTGTCACAATCGGTATATGGCAGTACTTCTGTTGCAGCCATAGGTGTTGCAGCACATGAAACTGGCCATGCAATTCAGCATAAGGATGGATATACTCCTTTAGTTTTAAGAAGTACATTAGTTCCCGTCGCAAATATAGGCTCTTCCATTGGGCCTACAATGGCGATAATTGGATTAATATTCAGCATTCCATTTATCATTAATCTAGGAATTATACTTTTTGGTGCAGCGGTTCTTTTTTACCTTGTGACGCTGCCGGTAGAGTTTAATGCAAGCAATAGGGCTATTAGAATACTTGAAGATACAGGTATGTTAAATTACAATGAAATAGACCCTGCAAAGAAGGTCCTAAGAGCAGCAGCTATGACTTATGTGGCTTCAGCAGCCGTTGCTATAGCAAGTTTGTTGCGTCTTATATTATTAGCGAATAGCAGAAGAGATGATTAAATATTATGAAACTTGATTTACCGAGAGAAACTGCATTAAAAATACTATATGAAATTAATAAGTCGGGGGCATATTCAAATATTGCCCTTAACAAGAACCTTGAAGACAATAAATTAAGTAATCTTGACAGGGCTTTTATTACAGAGTTGGTCTATGGTAATTTGAAACGGAAACTTACAATTGACTATATAATAGATCAATTTTCTTCAGTGAAAATTAAAAAGCTTTCTCCTTGGATACTCAATATCCTAAGGTTGGGGGTTTATCAACTCGTTTTTATGGATAAAATCCCTGAATCGGCAGCCTGCAACGAAAGTGTTAACCTAGCAAAAAGGTATGGACACTCTGCTAGCAGCAGGTATGTTAATGCTGTGCTTAGAAACGTTGCAAGATCGAAAGGAAAGCTTGAGTATCCAGACAAAAACAAAGATCTTACCACCTACCTTTCGATAAAATATTCCCATCCCGAGTGGATGGTTAAGAGTTGGCTAATTCGCTTTGGAGAGAGTTTTACCGAGGAGCTTTTAAAAAGCAACAATGAAACTGCTCCTCTGACAGTTAGGATAAATACATTAAAGACCAATAGAGAGGAACTTCAAACTGAGCTTAGAAAAGAAGGTTTTGAAACTGAGCCGGCAAGATATATTAAAAATGCATTGACAATAAATAATCCGACGTCAATTACAAAGATGGAGGCATTTGTAAAAGGTCTTTTTCAGGTTCAAGATGAAAGTTCCATGATGGTTGCACAAATTTTAGATCCAAAACCGGGCGAACTTGTAATTGATGTATGCAGTGCACCGGGAGGTAAAGCTACGCACCTTGCGGAACTCATGCAAAACAAAGGAGAGGTTGTAGCTAGGGATGTCCATGAGCATAAGATAAAGTTGATAAAGGAAGCTAGCGAAAGACTTGGAATTGATATAATAAGTTCGGAAGTTTTTGATGCTTTAGAGCAGGATTCTAATTTATCAGGCAAGGCAGACCGCGTTTTAGTTGATGCTCCTTGTACAGGTCTTGGTATTATAAGAAGAAAGCCTGACATAAAGTGGACAAGAAGTGCAAATGATTTAACTGAAATAGTAAAACTCCAGGAGAAAATACTAAAATCATCTTCTAGCTATGTTAAACCTGGAGGCGTTTTGGTCTATAGCACATGTACGATAGAACCGAAAGAAAATGAGGAACAGGTCAATAAATTTTTACAAGCTAACAGAGAGTTTGAATTGGAGGATATTTCGGAATTTATTCCCGAAGGCTTGATAAAAGCTACAGCAAAAGAGGGATATATCCAGTTGTACACAAATACAGACGGAGTAGATGGTTTTTTTATCTCTAAAATGAGGAAAAGGAGTTAAGCTTATGAACGAAAGGGTTGACCTTCTCAGTCTTACAATAGAAGAATTAGAAGATTTTTTTGTAACAATGGGTCAGCAGAAATTTAGGGCAAAGCAGGTTTTCCAATGGGTTAACAAAGGTGTCAAGGATATTGATGAAATGACAAACCTCTCTAAGGACATAAGGGAGAATTTAAAAACAAAGGCATATATAAATAAGCTCGAAGTTGTTGAAAAATTTGTATCAAAAATAGATGGAACAACTAAATATTTGTTTAAGCTTATAGATGGTAACATAGTTGAAAGCGTGTTGATGAAATATGAACATGGCTTATCGGTCTGCATATCTTCACAGGTAGGCTGCAAGATGGGGTGTAAGTTTTGTGCTTCAACAGGTGTAGGCTTTGTAAGAAATTTGACCTCTTCTGAAATGTTGGATCAAGTGCTAACCATTCAAAAAGAGGCGGCTGGTAGAGTAGGAAACATTGTTGTAATGGGAATAGGCGAACCTTTTGATAATTACGATAATCTTATTAAATTCATTAGGCTTGTAAATCATAAAGAGGGTATGAATATTGGAGCTAGACATATTTCGGTTTCTACCTGTGGACTTGTACCTGAAATTATGAAGTTGTCTAAAGAGAATTTACCTATTACTTTGTCTATTTCATTACATGCGCCTAATGATGAGGCGAGGGGAAAAATTATGCCTGTTAATAAAAGGTATTCTATTGACAAATTGATTGAAGCATGTAAGATATATACAGAGACAACAAAAAGGCGGATAACTTTTGAATATGCATTGATTGATGGTGTAAATGATACGATTGAATGTGTTCAACAGCTTTCAGGTCTTCTAAAGGGTATGCTGTGCCATGTGAACCTAATACCCGTAAATAGCGTTACAAATAGCAGGTTTAAAAAAAGCAGCAAGGAAAGAATTTTCAAATTTAAAGATATGATGGAGAGACGAGGTATTGAAACAACAGTAAGACGTGAACTTGGTGCTGATATTGATGCTGCCTGTGGTCAGCTTCGCAGAAGCCTTATTGAAACTGTTAAAGAATAAATGAAGTATAATTGTATTAGTGATTTTAGCTATTTAACTATAAAACATTTTACAAGTTTTCTGGGGAGTGGTATAGTGAGATTTGGTGTTGAAAGCGATAGAGGTATAGTGCGCGAAATTAATGAAGACAGCTATAAAGTTATTTCAGGGAGAGATGGACTGCCTAATACCTTTATTGTAGCAGATGGGATGGGTGGACACAATTCAGGAGAGTTAGCAAGCCTTCTGGCCGTTGACTTATCCGAGGAGTATTTGCTTAAGTTTTTTCAGCCGGATTTAGATGAGGAAGGCATGCAGTCCTTTGTTTGCAATATGATGACCGAAGTTAATAAAAGTATTTTTTCTAAAGCTAAAGAGTCGGAAGAAAACTTTGGAATGGGTACTACCTTTGTTATTGGAATATTTTCAAAAGGTAAACTTATTATAGGCCATGTAGGAGACAGTAGAGTATACCTTGTAAGAAACGGCTTGTTACAAAGGCTTACTACCGATCATTCATATATTGAGGAACTTATAAAAAACGGTTCATTAACTAGGGAAGAAGCACATAATCATCCCAAAAAGAATATAATTACCAGAGCTTTAGGATGTGAAGAAAGCGTTGATATAGATACATATTGTGTTGATGTAAATGAGGATGACATATTTGTTTTGTGTACTGATGGATTGACCAATATGTTGAGTGAAGATGAGATATTGTCAGTTATAAATAATAATGATGATCCGCAGTTTTTATGTAGCGAACTGGTTAGACTCGCAAATGAAAAAGGCGGAGAGGACAACATAACTGTTATAATAGTAAAAAATTCTAAAGTATTCATATGAATATATTGATTGCATATACATATCTTTATAGGATATTGTAAGGTGGGATTGGGTTAGGTTTTATATTGAAATGCCAAAAGAAGAGGTGTAGATATGGAAGGTCGCATACTTGGTGGAAGGTATGAGTTGTTGGAGAAAATAGGTGGGGGCGGTATGGCCCTTGTATATAAAGCTAAATGTAAATTATTAAATAGGTTTGTTGCGGTTAAACTATTAAGACTAGAATTTACTGCGGATGAAGAATTTGTTAAACGTTTCAGGGTTGAAGCACAGGCAGCAGCCAGTCTTTCTCATCCTAACATTGTATCTATATATGATGTAGGGAAAGAAGAAGATATGCACTATATTGTAATGGAGTATGTAAATGGTATAACATTAAAGGACTATGTAATTCAAAACGGTGCACTAGATTGGAAGGAAGCAGTAAATATAGTCATTCAGATATGTTCAGCAATAGAGCACGCCCATAAGAATCATATTGTTCACAGAGATATAAAACCGCATAATATTTTGTTAACAAAGGATGGAGTTGCAAAGGTTACAGATTTCGGTATTGCTAGGGCTGTTACCTCTTCAACAATAACTGTTGTCGGAAGTACAATTGGTTCTGTCCACTATTTTTCACCAGAGCAGGCTCGTGGGGGTTTTTCTGATGAAAAGTCCGACCTTTATTCATTAGGAATAGTGTTGTATGAATTGGTAACGGGCAAACTTCCTTTTAATGGAGAATCACCAGTGGCAATTGCTTTAAAGCATATACAGGAAATAGCGGAAGAGCCGTTGAGTATAAAAGAGGATTTGCCACAAGGGGTAAATGACATAATTATGCTTGCAATGGAAAAGGATCAAAAAAACAGGTATCAGTCAGCGACAGAAATGCTTGAACACTTATACAAGGTTTTAAAGAAGCCTGAGATGGAGATAACTTTAGGAGATGGAGAAAATGTTTATGACAGTCCTACTGTAAGAATGCCGTCAATTGGCGATAAAAAGTTATTAGGGGAAAAGGATTTTCAAAAAACGGGTGATGATAAAATGAAAAAGAAAAAAGATAAAGATAGGGCTACAGTAATACTGGCAATAACAACATCAGTAGTAGTTATAGTGCTTATAGTTTTTTTGGTAGGCAAGGTTATTTTGCCGGCTTTAGCTCCACCAGATGAATATATAGTACAGGATTATACTAATTCGAACTATTACCAGGTTAAGGCAGAATTAGATAATAACAAGATAATAGTTGGAGAAAAAAGAAAATATGATGAAGAAGTTCCAAAAGATTTGGTAATATCCCAAGATACACCTGAAGGTAAAGGGCTTGTTCGGGGAGGATACGGTAAGGTGGTGCTTACGGTAAGCGACGGCCCGGTTTATATCAAAATTGATGATTTTACCGAGTTTGATTACAGAACTGCGAAAACAAAAATTGAATCCTTAGGTCTTAAACCTAAAATCGTTGAAGAATTCAGTGAAGATGTTGCAATTGGATTGGTTACAAGGACTGAACCGGGAGAAGGTGAAGAACTAAGGCTAGGGAAAACTGTAAGGATTTATAAGAGTATGGGGCCTGAAATCAAAACAACAACAGTTCCAAATTTGATTGGAAAGACAAAAAATGATGCTTTAAACCTTTTAGCAGAGAAAAACTTGGCAATTGGAAGTGTTAATCCAAAAGATACTACAAATACTGTGGATAAGATTGTAAAACAGGAGCCTAAAGCGGGAGAGACAATTAATGAAGGGCAGCTTGTAGATATTTATCTTGAAGAGATTCAATTGAACGAAAATAATGAGAGAATTGTGGCAAGTCCTTTAGCGTTGACAGATTCTGACTCTTATGCCGAATTTGTAACTGTTGTGGTGAATATTACTAAGTCCAGTACAAATCATGAGGAGCAGCTATACAGCGAAGTAAAAAAGAAAAGCGATTTTCCACTGACTTTGTCTATACCGGTACCTAAGGGAGGCAGAACAGAGGTTAAGATTTTCTTAAATAGCGAACGATATTCCGAATATACAGTTGAATACTAGCTTTTTAGGCATAAGGTTTTTAGAATAAAAATTGGTTTTGTTTAATAAGTAATAAAGGATGATTTGCGAAGTATTGTGAGGAGGAAGAAAGCTTGATACCAGGTCTAATTGTTAAAGGTATAGGCGGCTTTTACTACGTAAAAACCGATTTAGGAGTATATGAGTGCAAAGCACGGGGGATATTCAGAAAGGACTCCTTTACACCTTTACCGGGTGATAAGGTATCAATATCTGTTTCAAACGGGGAGAAAAAAATTGGAAATATTGAAGAAATCTCTCTTCGCGAAACTCAACTTATCAGACCTGCGGTTGCAAATGTAAATCAAATTGCAATCGTTATTGCGATAAGATCTCCTCAGCCTGATTTTATGTTGTTGGACAAGCTTCTTATAACCGTCGAGGAAAAGGATATAAGCGCAGTTGTATGCATTAATAAAATAGATCTTGACGAAGAAGCTGAATACAAAAATGTAATCAAATCCTATATAAAAGCTAAGTACAAGGTAATAACACTTAGTTCTATGAATGGGACAGGCTTTGATGAATTGGAATTTGCACTAAAAGATAAAACTACTGTTTTTGCAGGACAATCGGGAGTGGGAAAGTCTACAATTCTCAATAAAGTATTGGATTCATATGTAATGGAGACGGGTAAGGTAAGTGACAAAATTGAAAGAGGTAGACATACTACTAGGCATGCAGAACTTATAGAGCTAAAGTCAGGAGGTTTTGTAGTAGATACCCCAGGCTTTAGCTCCTTTGAGATTTCTGGAATTGAAGCTAATGACCTTCAAAATTTTTATCCAGAGTTTTATGAACATTTTGGAAAGTGCAAGTTTACTGGATGTATGCACATAAGTGAACCGGCTTGTCAAGTCAAAGCAGCCCTTGAAAAAGGGATTATAGATAGAGGAAGATATGAGCGTTATGTGGAGTTTTGTAATCTGCTCAAGGAAAAGCAGCGAAGGAAGTATTAGGTAAACTCCAAAAAAATAACTGGTCATTGGGTGTTTCAAAAAAGTCTAGACTTTCAGCTTAGTCTTTAAGTATATTGAAGGGAAGTGTTTAAAATTGATTAAAATTGCACCATCCATACTTTCGGCAGATTTTGCGAAATTGGGTGATGAAATAGTTAGAATAGATAAAGCAGGAGCGGACTTTGTTCATATTGATGTTATGGATGGACATTTTGTACCTAATATAACGATTGGTCCACCTATTATAAAAGCTTTAAGAAAAGTAACAAAATTACCCTTTGATGTGCACCTAATGATAAGTGATGCCGATAAATATATTGATAGTTTTGCTGATGCTGGTGCGGATATAATTACGGTACACGCCGAGGTGTCACCCCACCTGCATCAAACCTTACATAAAATAAAAAAACATGGAATAAAAGCAGCTGTATCTTTAAATCCTGCAACATCAATAAATACAATTGAATGGGTTTTAAGTGAGGTAGATATGATACTTGTTATGTCTGTTAATCCTGGTTTTGGAGGACAGAAGTATATTGAGGCTACCACCCAAAAAATAAAGGATTTAAGAGATATATTGGTTGGCAGAGGTATAAATATAGATATAGAAGTAGATGGAGGAATAAACTTAAATAATATATATGAGATTACAAGGGCGGGGGCTAATGTAATTGTGTCAGGGTCTACAATATTCAGTTCACAGGATACTGCTAAAATAATAGAAGAGTTGCGTCAAAAAGCATTTAAGATGTAGAATTTATTGATTTACCGGGAAGGTTTAATATATGACAGCATTAATTGTATGTAGCGGGAGTATAAAAGATTACTCCTACCACAAGAAATATTTTGAAAAGGCACAGTTTGTTATATGTGTTGACGGAGGGGCTAAACACATAAGAAAATTTGGGCTTGTTCCTGATATATTGATTGGAGATCTCGATTCTATATCGGGAGATGATTTAGAGTATTTTAAAGATATGAAAGTTAAAATCATTAAGTATCCAAGCCAAAAAGAGATGACTGATACGGAAATAGCTATTAATTATGCTATTGATAGCGGGTATAAAGAAGTAGTTATTATTGGTGGTATAGGGACAAGGATTGATCATTCATTGGCAAATATTCTACTTCTTAAACAGTTGCTTGAGAAGGGGATAAAAGGTACCCTTGCAAATGAGAAAAACGAAATAACTTTGATTAAAGACCGAATTAAGGTTACAAAGGAAAAGGATTTTAAGCTGACTTTACTGCCGTTGACAAAGGTGGTTGAGGGAATAACTACTAAGGGGTTGAGTTACCAACTCAATTGCGAGGATATTGAGTTAGGATCAAGTAGGGGAGTAAGCAATGAGTTTAAGGATGAGTTTGCTGAAATCTCAATAAAAAGTGGTATATTGATTGTTATAAAGTCAAAAGATTAGGGCATTTTGAAAAATAACCATACAAGTATAAAAATAAAATCTCGGATTTATGTGACCCGAGATTTTAGATAATTCCAGAAAAATAACTGCTCAATGGGTTTTTAGAACGAAGTCTTCTATTTACTAAGATTGTAATCCTTTGCTAAAGCCTCAAAGGCAGGGAACGAATTCTTTATTGTATCAATACTTACACAGTAAGACATTCTAAAATATCCGGGAGCACCAAACCCTTTCCCGGGAACTAACAGAAGGTTATATTTAACAGCACTTTTAATAAAAGCTACATCATCTTCTATTGGAGATCTAGGGAATAAGTAAAAAGCTCCTTCAGGCTTTATACATGAAAAACCAAGGCTTATAAGTTTGTTATATAAAGTATCTCGCCTTTCTTTGTATATATTAACATCAACAGAAGAATCTAGGGCTGTACCGATTACTTTTTGAAAAAGAGCAGGTGCATTTACATAACCTAAGGTACGGTTACAGAAAGCTAGACATGGTATGACAAGTTCTATATTCTGCATTTGAGGATTTACAACAACGTATCCTATTCTTTCACCGGGTAGAGACAATGATTTGCTAAAAGAGTTTATAACAAAGGAGTTTTTATATAGTTTTAAAATACTAGGAAGCTTCACATTATCATAAACTATTTTTACGTACGGTTCATCCGATAAAACAAATATAGTGGAGTTAAACTGTTCTTCCTTTTCTTTAAGAATATCAAAAAGCTTTATTAAAGTCTCATTGCTGTATATATGTCCTGAAGGATTGTTAGGAGAGTTTATAATAATAGCCTTTGTTTTCTCTGTAATTTTGTTTCTTAGCACATCGAGATCAGGATCGAAAGAATCCTTTGCCGGAGGTACCATAATTGTATTACCTCCATGATTGTCTACATAAAAGGTGTATTCTGCGAAAAAGGGAGCAAGTATAAGCACCTCTTCACCAGCATTTAAAATGGATTTAAGTACTACATTGAGCCCTCCTGCAGCACCACAAGTCATCATAATATGATCAGAGGATAAGGACAGTCCGGTTTCATTGCTGACTTTATCAGCAATTTTCTGTCGAACGTCTTGATATCCTGCATTGCTCATATATCCATGCATTCCCGGATTGCTCTCTAGAACTATGTTTTTTAAGGCGTCCTTAACTTCTTTTGGAGGTTCAGGGTCTGGATTACCTAAAGTGAAATCGTATACTTTATCCTTCCCGTGAATTTTCCTGAGTTTTTCTCCTTCTTCGAACATGGCCCTTATCCATGATGCGTTTGAAAGATTGGTTGTTACTTTTTGTGATAACATATTAAAGTCACTCCTTATCTACCTTTTATATTTATATTTATATTTCAAATTTTTATATTAGGTCATTTTAAAAAATAATGATTGACCAGTTATTTTTTTTGAATCACCTTATTTTCATCGGGGGTAACAATTATAGTCTTATAATTAACATAAATAACCATACCCGGTTTGGCACCACTTGGTTTCTTAACATTTTTAACTTGAGTATAATCCACTTCAACATGAGAGGAAAGCTTGCCCTTACTATGATGTGCAGCTATCAAAGCAGCTTCAACAATAGTGTTGTCTGGGATGTCTCCCATTTGTTTTCTTATAATAACATGAGATCCCGGTATGTTTTTTGTATGAAGCCAAATATCATTAGAGGAGGCTGTTTTCAAAGTTAATATATCATTTTGTACATTGTTCCTTCCCGCAAAAATGTCATACCCGTCGGAGGATCTATACAAGTACGGTTCTAGGGTCTTACTATTTCTTTTGTTTTTTGTACTCTTGCTTTCATTCAAATACCCAACTTTAACAAGTTCCTGCCTTATTTCCTCTATTTCCTGGGTATTGGTTGCACAGTCAAGGTTTTGAAGCACACTTTCAACATATTCAAGTTCATTAAAGGCTTCTTTCAATTGGGTACTTGTATAGCTAAAGGCACTTTTTGCCTTTGTGAATTTCTTGTAATACCTTTGAGCATTTTCTTGCGGTAGCATGTTTTCGTCTAGAGGTATATCTATACATTCACCGTTTTCACTATAATAGTTGAGTAGAGAAACACTTTTTGAATTATTTGGAATACAGTGTATATTTGCAGTTATAAGTTCTCCGTACAATTTGAATTTATCTCGATCGGCGGCTTCTCTCAATGTATCCTGATGGATGGTTATTTTTTTATTGCAGCGGTCTAAACTGTTATTCAATACCTTATTAAGATTGCTCTTCTTTTGAATAAGTCTTTCCGCATTATCTTTCGACGTATAAAACAAATCTAAAGCATTGCTGATAGAAGAATGATATTCAAGAACGGGGTATTGAGACATTTCTAAGGAATGGAAATCTAAAGGTTTTGTTTTAATTTCATCCTTCCAAGCAATACAAGGAGAAAAACTTGAAGCAGATATCTTAGATATAATTGTTTTTAAGGAATTTTTGATTTTTTCAAGGTCTTCATCGGTCAAATTATCGATAGGTGTTTTTCCGTCAATTAGAGTTCTATAGCATACTTCCTCGCAAAGAAGAGGACTAAAACCCTTTATACTGTTTAAAAGGTATTTAGAAATACGAAGTTCACCGTGCTTTCTTGCATTTATGAAAAGAATATCAATATTTATCTCTTCAGGGCTTTCCTTATCCTGATCCGGTGGAAGTATGTATGGTCTTGCAGGCATAACTTCCCTTACTCTGCTTTTATCACTATCGATGTGTTTGATAGAATCAATTATTATGTCTGCATCGTTTAGAAGCATTATATTACTATGCTTTCCCATTATCTCAATAAGCAGTTTTTTATATGTAGTATCTCCCATTTCGTTTACTGCTTCGACATGAACGGAAATAATTCTTTCAAAATTGTAGAATTCAATTTTTACAATTTTACCTCCAGACAAATGTTTTCTTAAAAGCATACAAAAGACAGGAGGATTCATGGGATTCTCCTTAGATAAATCGGTCAAATGAATCCTAGGATAACTCGCATTAGCAGAGAGAATTAGCTTACAATTCTGACCTTTAGCTCTTATATGAATTAGGATCTCATCTTGTTCCGGTTGATATATTTTGTCTATTCGTCCACCTATTAGGATGTCAGATAATTCTATTACTACGTTTTTTGCTACTACTCCATCAAAAGGCAAATTCTGCACCTCATTTCTGCATTAAAAGTTCAAATTTTGTATAAGGTATTCCAAAATATATTAGTAGTTATTTATAATTTAAACCTTGTGGAATCAAGGTTTTTTGAAATTACCCTAAGTCAAATATTATTTAAATTAGTATAACACTTCATACGCTTATTAACAAACAAAATTATGGATAATGAGTGAAGAGGTATTTCGACCTTTTCTTTTGAGAAGATATTGTTCCGCTGTTTGCCATAACGGAATTTATTGCTATTGTTGCAGCTACCGCAACGGTATATTATAAAGGGTTAGAGGAAGTTCTTTTATAAATGGGAAATTTGATGGTAAATTTGCTGCCATGCTTTTCCTTAGATTCAACATCAATTGTACCGCCAAACTCTTTAACTATACCATAAGTTATCGAAAGTCCAAGTCCGGTGCCTTTGTCTACTTCTTTTGTTGTAAAGAAAGGGTCAAATACCCTGTTTATTATTGAATTGGGAATTCCAATGCCGTTATCAGATATTTCGATAACCACATTTTCTTTATAGGGGTATATCTTTATAACAATCTTTTTATCAAGGGATTTAATCCAATCGAAGGAGTCATCCTCGGTATTAGCTTTATAGCCTAGACTTTCCAATTCATCAATAGCATCACGAGCATTTCCTATTAGATTGAGAAAAATTTGCTCAAGCTTGTTATGATCTGCAAGTATTAGGGGTAGGTTGTCATCAGGTTTAAGTTCAACAGTTATATTCTTCTTTATAAGCTGCTCACCTATTAGTTTAAATACATCAAGGAGAGGTTGTTTAACATCGATCTCTTTTTTTGTGTCATCCGACTGTCTTGCAAAAGTTCTTAAGTGGCTGATAATTTTGTTGATCCTTTCAACCTGGTCTACTATTGAATATAGTTTTTCAGAGAGTATTTCTTCGGTAAGCTTATTACGGTTTTTAGCAAGTATCAAGCCTTGGGTTATCAGGCTGATTCCTCCTAAAGGTTGATTGATTTCGTGAGCTATACCGGTGGCCATTTCTCCAAGTGTTGCAAGTTTCCCCGATTGTATCAAAAGGGCATCTTTTTCTCTAAGCTGTGAAGTTCTCACCTTGACCATACGCTCTAGATTGTCGGCGTATTCGCGGATTTCTTCTACTAACCGTTTTCTCTGTATACCTGCAGTTATTTCATTGGCTATCAGACTTAGAATTTGTGTTTCTTTTATAAGAAAATTCCTTTTAGATGATGAGGTAACAATGTGAAGGATACCAATCAAAGAATCATCAGAGGTAAGTGGAATGTGAATTATATAATTGTCATATTCAACTAGTTTGCTTGCGTCAACATATTTAGAAATCTCATGATTTTCTAAAATCTCAGAATTTATGATAAACTGAGAATAGGTTTCATAGCAACTTTTTATAATGTTGTCTACTTTTGAATCATCAGGGCAATATATACAGTCGTGATTTGAGTATTTGCTGCATAACCCAACCTGAGAATTAATATTGAAGTTGTTGTTAAGGTAGTCAAATATACAGATGAATGCGATGGGGACATCTAAAACAGCGCTTATAATAGTGCAAATGGATTGACACATTTCATCAATGCCATTAGGTGAATTAACAATTTGAGTTATTTCAAGAAGTAAATTTCTAAAATGCTCCTCGTAAGTTGTTTTTGTGATGTCTCTGACTATGATCAAAAGACCACAAAAATCACCTTTAGAAAGCCTAGGTGTTATGGATGCAGATATGGGTTTAGTTTGACCGTCTTTGGTTTTAGCTATCATTTTGTAATCTGTGGCGTCTGTTTTTAAAGCATTTTCTACAAGAAAGATAAAGTCAATTTCATTCCCCATTTTCTTATTCAGACCTAAAGGTATATGCTTATCTAGCATCTCAGAAGGAGAGTATCCATAAATAAGCTGAGCACCTTTATTCCACAAAACAATTT
>CAYXPB010000011.1:0-39486 GCA_964466645.1 uncultured Acetivibrio sp.
CAGCTACCAATACACAATAATCTGCATCCTTGATGCTTTCCATTACGATACAGGCACTTCCAGGAGGGCAATCAATAAAAATCTGTTTATTTGCTTCCTCAGTTTCCTTAACAAGCAGCTTTTTTATAATAGGAATGCCCGTAGCTTCACCAGTATTCAATATTCCTGTCCATACCGTCACCCCGCCGGAAACTCCTTTTTGAACCTTACCAATAACTTTTTCTTTCTCTGTTAACGCCTTTTTAGGGCAAACCAAGATACAGCCGCCGCAGGAGTGGCATACATCGTCAAAGACAATCAGTTTATTTTTGATATAGGCAAGGGCATTGAATTTACAAAAATCAACGCATTCTCGGCAACCATTACACAGCTCATTATTCACCTTTGGAATCTTTACTGATATTTCTTCTGAGATTCCTTCCGGCTTAAAAAACAGATGCCCGTTTGGCTCTTCTACATCACAGTCAATATATGTCGATGTTTTCGCTGCCGTAGCTAAATTTACCGATACCAGCGTTTTTCCTGTTCCGCCCTTACCACTTAGCACAGCAATTCTCATATTAATTGCCTCCATGTCCATGAAATCCAGCATGAATTTCATCCAGCAAAGATAGCTTTCCACTGATAAAGTCATCAATATTTGTCTTAGCAGAAATATCTGCCGTTTTATATATTTTAATATCCGCGGATTTTAGCACATTAGCTGCATTCTCTCCACATCGGGGGGTGAGCAAAACATTTGCTTTGTTATCTACTATTGTTTGTGCAGCTTTAATCCCAGCACCACCTGTGCTTGCTGCCGCGCTGTTATCAATAAATACACTATCCTTAGTTTCTGTATCATAAATAAGAAAATAGGGAGTACGTCCAAAGGATACACATACATTCGACTCCAAAGTTTTTTCATCTACCGGAATTGCTATTTTCATAATAATCCTCCGTTCTTTTAATTTCAAAATAGTTGTTAATTGCATTGTGCAATGCACTTGCTCCTAAGTTAGAGCAATGAAGCTTATTTTCAGGAAGACCGTCTAAAGCCAGAACAATATCTTCTTCTGTGATATTCAACGCTTCATTCGGCATCATCTGTAAAGCACCGTCCACGCCTATGCCTATTGCAGCCACGACCGCAGCCGCTTCCCAATCCGTCACAAAGCCGGTATTCACCACCCTCAATCGACAGTACCTTTCCGTTAACTAATGACTCAGCCAACTTTTTTCTGGCCTCGATATAAATGCCTTGAACAGTACTGCGAGCTACATTCATCTGAGTGGAGCACTCTTCTTGTGTAAAGCCCTCTAAATCGATAAGCCGTATAGTTTCATATTCATCAACGGTCATAATCACATGGTTTTCTGCATCCTCAGGTAAATCAAGAGGTCCGAATCTGTTGCTCTCAGGTAGGCAGCAGACTTTTCTCCACTTCACTGGTCTTGCCATAACTTATTACCTCCATTTTAATCAGAAATAGCCAGAGCGTCCTCCGGTTACCTCTGATACCCGTTATAGGTTCTCTAATTGCTTATCAATAACTTCGAGTCGGTCTTGCAACATATTTTTCTGGTCATTGAGCAGCTCTTTTTGCGTTTTGAAGAAGATCTGGTTAAATGCAAAACCTCTTCCAGTCATTAATCTAGCACCCGTTGGGCCTGTTCTATCCCTTCTTGGCATGTTATGCATCTACTTATGGTTTCTGATATATGCCATCTATTCTTATTATATCTTGTTTTCGGCATATGTCAATAACCATTCTTCCTTTTTTGAATATAAAATGATAACGTTTCTTTCTGTTTTTGATTAATTGACTTCAACATGCTTTTTATGTTCTGAAATCTGTTTTTATTATCATCCCATCAAGAATCACTTTCCGTACATATGCACTTTTATTGTTTGTACCAGCTTGCTTCATCTTTATTAGCAGCAATTTATTTTCCTCTTCTGGCAAAAAGACTATGAGTTCAACATCCCCTCGATCTATTAGCCATACTGATCAACTCTATTATAAAGTTTTATGGTTTTCAGGGGGATTGGGAAACTCCTTAAAAATTCAAAAACAACATAAACAGCTACAGCTGTTTTGTAATTTTTGAGGAAGTGTGGGAACACATCCATTGCTTGCTAATCTTAAATCTTTCTATCATTATAGTTTCTTATTCTTTTTTAAAGTTCTTCAGAAAAAACAAATAATACTACATTACAAAAAAAGTTTTAATACTGTAATAAAGTATGATAAAATTATTTTATATTAAAATGTCGCGAAGGCAATTGCGGAAATCCTTGATGAACGAAACTGCAAAACTGGAAGCGTTATGTGTATTGTTAGTTATTACCACTTATAAAATTGTTGCCCAGGTATGATTTGCAGGATAAAAACTTACTATAAAGGGCACAATTTCTTGAAAAATGGCATAAGGACCCCCCTCCCTTAACAGAGCTTTAAAAAATAGTATGCAGTTATGGAGTTATTAGCCTGTTTTAGGAATCCTACTTCTTATAGTAACCCAATTCCCACCACAATGAGGACAAATTGAAATATCAAGGCCCATAACTTTTAGCATTAACTCTTTAGGTGTATATTTCTTTTTTGTTGTAATTGGATTCCATGCTAAACGTTATGTGAAACCGAACGCGTTTGGATTTTTGCCTAAGTGAAAAAAGAATAAAATAGTTAAAGTAAATATTTGTTGGAGGATTTTTAGATGGTTTTAGAAACAAATAGATTACTATTAATACCAATGACAATTGATTTTATTGTAGCTCTGGATACAGGCATAAGACTTGGTGAATTATTGGCTCTTACATGGAGTAATATAGATTTTAAATCAGCAGAAATAAGAGTGAACAAGAATCTTATCTTTGTGAAGGATTTTGAAGGTAAAACAAAAATATCCTTAAAGTTCAGGACACCCCAAAATCAAAATCGAGCACAAGAATAGTTCCTGTTACTGTCAGGGCATTAAAACTTTTACAGAATTTTAAGTCAGATAGGATTTTGGTATTCTGCACAAAAAAAATAATTATCTTAGTCCCAGAAATGTACAGAGATCCTTTGTAAGAATTGCCGGTAAAGCAGATCTTGATAGATGCAACTTCCACTCGCTACGCCACACATATGCAACAAGAATGTTTGAGTTGGGAGTACCTGTTAATATAGTATCAAAATTACTTGGTCATGCAAAAACGTCTATAACATCAGACATTTATATAAGCGTTATTCCGCAATTAAAAACAGATGCCGTAAAAGCCTTGGATTCACTACATCACAGCAATTATAACCACAAACCATTTACAACCCATTGAAGATAATTTTAACTGATTTTAGACCGATTTCTAGACCAATAATTGTAAATCTTACATCAAATGAGACAAGGTCAGAGGACATGTAAAAACCCTTGAAACACTGACTAATCAACGCCTCAAGGGCTCTATCGCTGGAGCCCTCAATCGGAATCGAACCGATGACCTCATCCTTACCATGGATGGGTTCAGATTTTGATCCGAGTCTCACAAAGCTTGATATTACTGCATTTGAAGGTTTGAAATGTCCATGATTTTATAAAAAGTAAACCATTTGTAAACCATTTCACTTTTCCAGATGCACAAAGGCTGTGTCCATCGGCATCGAGTTACGGCAATTCACAAGAGAATTTTATTCCATCCATTAGCAACTATTCTTCCCAATGTTCTACTACATTTCACATCAAAGCTATCGCCAGACTTGTGGTCCATTTGTATCGGGTCTCATCTGCTTTACCTTTAATATCTAATCTCAATTTTTCATCTACCAGCTTAAACTTGGAAGCCATAGCTTCTACCTCCGAAGTAAATTATTCCCTTACTTTTATTTTTCCCTCATGTATTGCTTTCTGCCTAATAAAACTCTTCAGAAAAAACTGAATTTCATCAAGCTCCTCAAGACATTCCTCATCACTTTCATCAAATCTACCCGATCTACGGAACAACATAACAAGGTTCTGCTCTTCCTCTTCTTCAAGGAATTTTTGAGGTCCAAAACCTAGTACATCAGCTATTTTCTTAATCTCAATAGCTGAAATGATTCTGCTTCCGTTTTCGATTTTACTCAAGGTTTCTCTACTAATTTCAATCCCTACTTCTTGGAGCATATCACAAAGCAGCTTCTGACTTATTTTCTTTTCTTCCCTTGCATTCTTAATTCTTTCACCAACTACTCCTGCAGTAAGCATAATCATCACCCCAAACAATATTGTTACCTTTTATTACGTTATATCAAGTTTTGCGTACATATTCAATAGCATGTGTAATAATTTATTACATTAGTCATAATTCAATAATGTTTGAAGTCCTGTTTATTAAATATCACAACTACTTAATTGGTCTGGCTATTCATAAGAAGTATAAATTTAAAAATCATCTTCAAAGTTTCCATCTCCAATATTTTGTAACTGAATAATTCTTACACCAATCTCTGTCTAATCACTAGACTTTAAATAAGACCCGAATGGTTTAACTTTACATACACCAGCATATTTCATCAATAGTTCGAGATTGCGGTTTGTATTTTTAAGGTATTCATGAAGAGCTTCTTTTATAATATCAATACCAAGCTGATTCTTGTACTTAATACAATCACAAATAGTTTTCTCTTTATCATACATAAGAACATCAATATTACCGATACGTTGTTCTATAGCTCCTGCTTTAAATACTTCATCCATGAAATAATATCTTTGTTGGAGGATAGTCTGGTTTTACTACCTTCCTTTTTTTGCTCACAGCAATACTAACTTCCATTGGTTTTGCCGTAGTAAGGTTTATAAATGCGCAAGAGCTGAAGCAGGCAAATCACACCACCAGGTATAGCCTTGGATACATCAACAATTTCTTGATAACTTGTTTCGTTCATTCCAATCCAACGGTAAAGACCTCTCTTGATTTTCTCAATTTTTCCTGCTTCAATAAACCTATCAATATAGATATTGTATATTCCTGCTTCAATTATATCTTTGGTTCTAGCATATCCATTGCCAGATTTGAAGACTTTGTATATTTTACCAGTAATATCATTCATATTATCACCTTTTTAAAAACTACGGCTATATCTAATAAAGTCTCACTTAAACGAAAACAAAAACTCCCGAAGTTATAGATGCTGTTGTTACGCTTATTGCGGTCTATGTGGTGTTAGTGTGCCTTTGCCGCCGATAAATTACACCCATCTTGTATAGCTGCTCTTTGTAACGCTGTTGTAAAAAGCCCTCTGTGCTAGGGTTATAGAGCGGCGTCGAGTATTTGTACTTTACGTTGGCGATAGAGTGACTCAGTAATCTTAAATTTTTCCCCTTCCTTTCATAACCTTGCATAATATAAAACAAAGATGGAGCTATCCATCTTTGTTTTATATATCTATACTGTTGCCAATGTAAACAACTGCTTGTCTAGCACAAAGTAAAGCTTACTCTCCATACTTTATTATATATTGGGAGAAAGTACTTGTAGGCAATATTCTTTTCTTATTTATCATATTAGTCCATATAGTATTTCCTTCTGATTCAGTTATCAATCCTTCACCTAGTGCCTTCAATAATATATCGCCAGTCGTTATATGCTTGAGATTATATTTTTCTACATACTTTGCTACATCCTTTAAGTTATTACTTGCAATTGTTCCATTATATACTTTCGCCATTGCAATTGCGGCAGCTTCACCTCTACCAATTTTAACCTCACCATCTGGTGGAGAAATAGCAAGTTCGTGGTATAAATTATATACCTCTGACCCTAACTCTATTTTTTGAGAAGACATATAACTGTCAGTACATAATTGGGATACCTTATTTTTAATATGAGGAATACTAGGGTTTTGCAGTTCATCATAAACTGGCTGAGGAAGTATAATTTTACCGGTAAATAAATTTAAGACTATATCCTCCTTTTTTACCCATAGGAAGGCGGAAATACAATCTGTATCAAAAAATAATTCATCATCAGTCATATATTTCTACCTCACTATCGTCTAGACCAAATACTATATCGCTTCTATATGCATCTAATAAAAGCTCTTCATATTTACCATTAGATACTTTATCTCTATCCTTTAGTGCTTCCGCAAGTTTTATATATTTACCCATTGTATAGTATTGTCTGTTTTCTTGAGCAGGTAAATATAATTTATTATCATAACCTAATTTAAAAGCTGAATTTATTATACCACTTCTCATACCATCAGTTTCTGATTTTATCATATAGCCGTCGCTAACCAATCTATTAAGGGTAGCTTGCCTACTTAACCCATAGTGTTGCTCTATTTTTACAACATCATCTAAGCCGATATTGCCCTTAGATTTGCCTAGTGATTCAGATATAAAACTTTGTAAAGACTCATATGGTGCTAGGAAATATGAAGCAAACATATCTGCTTCATATTCTTTATCATCTTTAGCTTTATCAATATCTTTAAGACAAATACTATTATTAAGTTCTTTGTGAAAATACAAATGGCATAACTCGTGGGCCATAGTAAATCTTTGTCTTCCATAAGTGACCAATGAGTTTATTGCAACTAGAGTGTTTTCCCCAACCTTTACACAGATTCCGCTTATTCTTTTACTCATAGGATAAAAGGTTAAAGTTAAGTTTTCCATAGAGTTTACAAGTGCAAAAATATCAATTGGGGAATTAGCATCTTCTTTAAGTTGCTTTCTTAACCATAGAGCCTTAGCATTAATATCGATTTTTTCTACCACTAGTACTATTCCTCCCTTAATGTTTGTTCCATAAACCTCAAATTTAATGCTAGTTTATTAGCAATTGAAATTGCTTCAAAATCTTCAGTTTCTATGCCTTTTGCTCTCAACGCAAACGGCATTGGCGTAAACTTGCTTTCCCCATTTGTAAAATAATCAATTGGACAGCCGAATAAATTTGATACTTTTTCTAAAATTTCCAAACTAAATTGTCTTTCATTTTGTTCACATTTTGAAATATAACTCTGATCAACCCCTAAATACTCAGCTATTTGCTTTTGAGTAATTCCGCTATCAGTTCTTAACTGTGAAAACTTTTTGCTTACAACCTCCAAATTAATCATATTAACCCCTCCATTTATATTAATATTATAATCCTTTTTCGTCATATTTTCAATCCTTTCTTAATAATATTTAATGACAAAAATACATAAAAAATTCCTATTCAATAACCATTTGTTGGCTATCTATTGTTTAATTATCTTAAATATGCTTATGTCACTATATTTTCGGTCATTTATTGGTCATATAAATCAATTATTACCCTCATTATATTATGACCATATTTTTATCTTTTATAATATTACTAAAAAGAATAGCGTTAGTAGCTGCTCTTAGATAAAATATTGATTTTATAATTAGGACTATATTTAGGAATTGCTGTCCCACCTTTTAAAACAAGCATTTTCTCCAACCTAGGATGAGAATTTATGTAATCGAGAATAATAGTGAGCCTATGAACCTTCTCAAGAATATCTCTCTGAAATGCTGTTTTCTCAGAAAGAATTGCATAAAACTTTTTATCATAATTATACAAACTCCTTCACCTCCCTGTTAAAATCATTATCTATGCCCTTCGGTATTATGAGGTTCCATCTCTTAATCAATACACCATTGCCATCACGGGCATCCTCATCAAAATATCTTATTCCTTCCCCTACCTTTTGCAGACAAACATCTATAAGTTCATCCCTGATACCGAAATCAGTTTTATATTGTTCAAATATATATCCTGCCTTCTGATACAAGAATTGTATATTATAAAGTTTCAAATATTCATGGAGTCTGTCATTGTTAAGTGTTAAAACAGAATCTAGGCATTGGAAAAGCTCTTCTGTCCCTCCGGCAAGATCTATACTTTTTATACAGTCTATAACGGTTCTCTCAACATTTGTAACTCGTATCTTTGAGTTCGTTTCTGGAACCATAACTCCATTATCAAAGTGAGCCTTTCTGTATTTATAAGCTATATCTTCAAATTCGAAGTTTCTAAAAACTTTGTCAGAAGAAACATACACCTCATAAAATGTCTGATTCGCAAGGCCATGATATTCAAAAGCAGAGTGGTGAGATATGTAAGCTGTAGCATTTATATTACTTCCAACTATGAATCTGTCTACTGTACTATTCTTGTTTTCAAGGTTGCTACAATAGTATAAGTCTCTCCGTATCTTTTTCAAAAGACCCTTTTCAACATACCGATCTAGTAAACGTTTGGTAGCATTTGTTGTTCCAACAATTTGCTCAGCTTTTTTGAAATTAAAAACCTCTAATTTTAAAAGTTGTTCATAATGTTTCATTTTCATCACCCACTATTAATTTTAGCACACAAGTATATATTTTTATACACCTGTGTTAAAATTTTAATAGTGTCCTTAATTATACTATTGTTATTATAACGCAGGTATACACTTTCGTACATCTACGTTAATAATTTAATAGCATCCAATAAATTTGCGGCAAATACCAAATTGGACGCTTTCCTTTTTAACTACCAGAAAACCTAAAACAAGTTAACTTCTTCTCATAAGGGTATTAAATGAAAAACAACCTTCAGAAAAACCTGAAAGCCGCTTAAATCTGGAGCCCTCAATCGGAATCGAACCGATGACCTCATCCTTACCATGGATGCGCTCTGCCGACTGAGCTATGAGGGCATATTAAACTTTCGCTTGGAGCGGGTGATGGGAATCGAACCCACGCAGTCAGCTTGGGAAGCTGATATTCTACCATTGAATTACACCCGCCTGCAAATTTGGAAGCAAAAAGAATTATACCACTAAAACATAAAATAGTCTAGTGGTAATTCCTTGATTTATTTAATTTATTGCTTAATTTCCTCAAGATATTTTTCCAATTTACGTTTTACTCGCTGTAGCGCATTGTCAATTGATTTTACATGCCTGTCCAATTCACATGCTATTTCCTGATAGGATTTACCTTCTAGATATAGAGATAAAACTTCACATTCTAAGCCACTGAGAATTTCCCCCATCTTCTCTTCAATGCCAGAAAACTCTTCCCTGTTGATAACTAGTTCCTCAGGATCATTTATAGTGTCTTCACTAATAATATCCATAAGTGTACGATCGGATTCGTCATCGAAAATAGGCTTATTTAAGGAAATATAGGAATTCAATGGTATATGCTTTTGCCTTGTAGCTGTCTTTATTGCAGTTATTATTTGCCTTGTAATGCAAAGCTCAGCAAAGGCGCGAAATGATGAAAGCTTGTCCTCTCTAAAATCTCTTATAGCTTTATAAAGCCCGATCATACCTTCCTGTATAATATCTTCTCTGTCTGCTCCGATAAGGAAGTATGTCCTTGCTTTAGCGCGTACAAATCCTTTGTACTTATTGATCAAGTATTCGAGGGCGAAAGCATTTCCAGTTCTTGTTTCATCAATTATTTCTTCATCAAGCATCGTCCCAAAAGATCTAACCACCTCAACCTGTGCATTTGACTTCAAAATAATGCCCCCCTCTTGTTATAGATTAATTACAATAAATAGAGAAAAAATGCTGTAAGAATAGAGGATAATATTACCATGCCCTGCAATAAGAAGTCAATATATCAAGTAAATAAGACACGGATATGACTATTATATTTTAAAAAAAATATCATGTCAAGTATTCTTTTTGCGCACTCTAGTTACCATTAGTTTCCAGTACTTTTCTTTCAAGTCCTTAACTCTGGTTTCCATTTAACCGGACTTATATAAAATGTACCACTCCACTCTATATATATATCGGCAACTTGATCAAATTTCGTATAGATAATTTGCAAATTATCAAAATTTATTTTTACTCTCAACCTTATTCTGACATGTATTTGAATAAAACAACTCCTAAGGCAATTTCTAACTCCTTTGCTTCAAGATTTCGTACATAACTATGGCACCGGCAACAGCAGCATTAAGTGATGCAATCTGCCCCTTCATTGGCAGGTTTACGACAAAGTCACATTTTTCACTGACAAGTTTGCCCATTCCCTCCCCTTCACTACCAATTACCAAAGCAATTGCGCCCTTCAAATCTATATCATAGAAGGATTTTTCTCCGGATTGATCCGTTCCTACAATCCACAAATTATGTTCTTTGAGATATTCAATGGTCTGACTTATGTTGGTAACTCTAGCTACCGGAACATATTCTATCGCACCTGCCGATGCTTTTGATACGGCTGCAGTTAGTCCAATTGCTCTTCTTTTTGGTATAACTACTCCATGGGCGCCGACAGCATTTGCAGTCCTCAATATTGAGCCCAAATTATGGGGATCGGTTATTCCATCTAATAATATTATAAAAGGCGCTTCTCCCTTAGCTTTTGCGATTTCGAGAATATCCTCAACTTCAACATAATCCTTTACAGAAACAAAGGCAATTACTCCTTGATGGGCATGAGTTGTAGATATTTTATCAAGGCTTATACGATCTGTCTCCTGCACTATAATTCCCTTTTCTCTTGCTAGAGCAATTATCTGCTTTATAGACCCTTCCCTGTCACCTTTTGATACAAGTATCTTATTTATAGTTCTATCTGATTTTATGGCTTCAAGCACTGAATTTCTTCCTTCAAGCTTGTCGATACCTTCATTCATATCTTCTGTCTCATCTGCTTTTACAGGTCTATCTGAGTACTCCTTGTGATATCCGCCTTCCTTTCTTCTGTTACTTCCGGCTCTGTCATCACTTCCTCCGGTATTTTCTCCGCTTTTTCTGGGTTTATCTTTATAGAAGCTTCTTTTGTTATTCATAATTATTCAACTCTTTCTTTTATATATCTTATTTAGGTGTTTTGGAATCACCTTATATTCTTCTCAAAAATAATCATTTTACATAGGGACTTATTACAAAAATCCACAATAGCAATCAACCTTCTGAAATAGCCATCTTTAAAACTTCCATCAAACGATTGTTATCCTTTCTCAAATACAAATATCCAATTAAAGACTCAAAACCTGTTGCATACTTATATTCGCCCACGTCTGCATTTTTAGGTATGGTGCCCGACTTGGCATTCCTTCCCCTTCTTACCACATCAAGCTCATCGGGATTTAGCCTTTCCATTATGCGGTGAACAATATCCGACTGTGCTTTTGCTTTTACATACTCAATAGATCGCTTATGGAGCTTATGCACAGGAATGTTGCCTTCACTTATTAATAGTGTACGTATAAAAACCTCATACACCGCATCGCCTATATATGCTAATACTAACGGAGCCATGCTGTTTATTTCACTTTCACTAAAATTAAACTGTTCTAAAAAATTTTCAAATGTATTTTCAATCATAATCAATTCCTTAATAAAGATTTATCAAATTTTAGAGATAAGGTGTTTCAAAAAAATTCATTGGTCAATATATATAGTTCAACCCCAGTAAAATCAGCTTTTTTTGAAACACCCATTGACCAGTTATTTTTTAGGAATAACCTAAACCGTCCATGCTTCCAATAATTCCAACCACTAAAAGCCAATCTACCCACATAATTTGTATTATATACTACGCTTTTTGACAAGTAAATATTATTATTCACAGAAAGGGTGCATTTAGAAGCAATGCTAATACAAATAACAAATAGTGCCCCTTATGTGAGGGGCACCAAAAAGGGCTAAACTCTCTTCCACTTTACCCCTTGAGGAGTATCCTCAAGAGCAATTCCCATATCCTTAAGCTTATCTCTTATTTCATCAGACAACTTCCAGTTCTTTTCGGTTCTTGCCTGTTGCCTCTGATTTATAAGCTCTTCTATTTCGCTATCAATATTGTTTTCCTTCTGCTTCTGAGCTATACCTAAAACTGCGCCAAGTTCTCTTATCAGTGAATTGGAAAATTCGATTATCGGCTTTGAAGGATTAGTATTTGCGGTAATATTAGAATTTACCTCTTTCACCATATCAAATATTGCCGCAATGGCATCGGCAGTATTTATGTCATCCTCCATACCCTCGATAAACTTACCCTTTATCTCTAGAAGCCTTTTTTGAATAGCTTTTTCGCTATCAGACATTTCTCTATCCTCGGCATGTTCTCTTAAGTATAAAAGATTGTCAAGGCAGTTGTATATTCTCTCAAGTCCGTTTTGTGCCTGTTCTAAAAGCTCCGCGCTGAAGTTTATTGGGCTTCTGTAATGAGCTGAAAGCATAAAGAAACGGATTACCTCATAATCAAACTTTTCGGCGATATCCCTTACTGTAAAGAAGTTCCCCTTGGATTTTGACATCTTTTTGTTATCTATATTTATAAATCCATTGTGCATCCAATATCTTGCAAAAGGCTCGCCATTGGCCGCTTCACTCTGCGCTATTTCATTCTCATGGTGCGGAAACACAAGGTCCTGTCCGCCGCTGTGAATATCTATGGTTTCTCCAAGGTATTTGTTTGCCATAGCGGAGCACTCAATGTGCCATCCCGGCCTTCCCTTTCCCCATGGACTATCCCAAGCAGGTTCACCAGGCTTTTGTGCTTTCCATACGGCAAAATCCATCGGATCCTGCTTTCTCTCATCTACATCTATTCTTGAACCAAGCTCCAAGTCATCAAGGGATTGCTGTGAAAGTTTCCCATACTCTTTAAACCTTTTTGTGCTAAAATACACATCACCGTTTACACTATATGCAAATCCATTCTTTTCCAGCTTTTTTATAAGTTCAATAATGGCATCAATATTTTCCGTTGCTTTTGGGTGTACAGTTGCCTCATCAACACCAAGCCCTTTTGCGTCTAAAAAGTATTCATGTATAAATCTGTCTGCCAGTTCCTTTACAGTAATCCCCTCTTCATTTGCCCTTTTAATCATTTTGTCGTCAATATCGGTAAAGTTTTGTACAAAGTTCACCTTATATCCCTTATACTCAAGATACCGCCTTACTGTGTCAAATATAATAAAAGGTCTAGCATTTCCAATATGAAAATAGTTATATACTGTAGGACCGCAGGAATACATCCTCACTTCTTTCTCATTAATTGGTACAAACTCGTCTTTCTTTCTTGTCAAAGTGTTATAAATTTTCATCCTTATCCCCTTCCTTTTTTTCCATTTTGCATGTTCCACAATAAATATTTCTGCTCATTTTCTTGATAGTCTCATCTATTTCAATACCATGCTCTTTTGTTACAAGTCCCTCTAAGTTTTCAATTCTGTAAAGCATCTTGCATAATTCCTGAGCGACCGGATCCGGAATATGTACCTGATCAAGCTCAATAGAAGGACTAACCCTCCTATCTCCTCTTTTCACCGCTCTTCCCGGTACACCCACTACAGTTGTGTCCGCCTCCACCTCATTTAGCACAACAGCATTTGCACCTATTCTTGAATTATCTCCAACCATGAAGGGCCCAAGTATCTTTGCACCTGAGCTTATCAATACGTTATTGCCTATAGTGGGATGCCTTTTACCGGTATCCTTTCCCGTCCCACCAAGCGTAACATTGTGGTATATTGTACAGTTGTCACCTATTTCGGCCGTCTCTCCTATGACAACACCCATACCGTGATCTATAAAAAGTCCCTTTCCTATTACAGCACCTGGGTGAATTTCAACCCCTGTCAGGAATCTCGAAAACTGAGAAATCATACGGGCAACAAAAAATATTTCGTTTTTGTAGAACCAATGTGCCAAACGATGAAAACATACAGCATGAAATCCGGGATATAGTAAAGCCACCTCAAAAGTATTTTTAGCTGCCGGATCTCTTTCCGCTATTGACTTCGCATCGTCCAACATTTGACTAATCATGTTCAACCCCCCAATCAACTTAACTTATGATTATATTATATTTCCCTTTAGCGCTTCTTAACATTACTATATATACGGTGTTTCAAAAAATTTCATTAGTCAATATATATAGTTCCAACCCAATAATGAAGCTATAGAGCTTCAAACATAGGAACATTATTTTGCGACGCAAAAAATGTAAATCAGCTTTTTTGAAACATCCATTGACCAGTTATTCTTTGGAAATTACCTAAATAAAAAAACCTCCTATAAAAATATAGAGGCGAGGTTAACTACGCGGTTCCACTCTAATTGGAAAAACCATCTTGTGCTGCATAACGGAGCGTCTCCGTGAAAGTCTACTACGCACTTCCCGCACGTCTTCGACTCTCCGATTCAAGAGTGCACTTCATCTGACCATTGCCCCGGAGCTGCTTTCAGCCGCTGACATCTCCTCTCTTTTAAGGGGTACTCGGATTACTCTACTCAGTCATCATCTTTAACTATATTTATACCATTTTACCAAAGACAGTGTCCAAAGTAAATATATTATGCATCTATTTTTACGTATTAACAATTGAATAAAAAAATGATAATTATTAATAATATTAGTGATAAGTTTTTTGATGCAAATGTAAATGTAAACGAAAGGATGTGATATAATGGCTAATCATTATAATGCAAGGTCAGAAGGCTATAATATAACACACTTTATTATCAGACTTGTGGTGAGTGCAATTGTACTTGGAATAACCGCAGCACTAACTCCTGGTTTCACTATCTCCGGGATTTGGCCTCTGCTGTTCGCCTCAGTAGCGCTTGCAGCTCTCGATTATTTGGCACTAAAGCTTCTTGGTGTAAATGCTACTCCCTTTGGCAGAGGAATTTCCGGCTTCATACTTGCAGCAGTAATAATATATGTAACTCAATTTTTCATAGCAGGATATAGTATTACTCTATTAGCTTCAGTAATAGGTGCATTGATTTATGGAATAATTGATGCAATAATACCGGGAAGAGCAATGTAAAATAATAGTTCCTTACAAAATAAAATTAAGGCTTCGGATAATCCGAAGCCTTAATTTTATTATTAATACCCAAAATGCCGTTTCCCCTATATTTCGACACCTAGCCCATGCTAGGTGGGTGTTCTATTGACAACCTCTGCCTTCCTCTGCCGTTGCACATACCTAAAGGCATGTGGCGGAATTATCTTGAGGCCTGACATCCTGATTTCAAATGCCGAACTCCCTTACGTCTAATGTAGGTTCAAAATTATAGGCTATTTCGAACACTCCAGGCTAATCTTAGCTCACTCTTAATTACAAAATTATTATACCATCATACAAGCTATTAAAACAAACAACACTATATACATTTAAAGTCTGTAAACAACGGATACTTTTATTACACTTTACTATGCTTAATAAATCTAAATTTCTTCTTATCTTACGATTTTAAAAGCCTTAAACTCAACTATCATGGGCATTTTTGCCTATTGTACCCATGGGAATATTGCCCATACCTTATTGCACCGTTTTACTGCCAATCTTATTCTCCCTTGCATAATAAAAAAGATATTGCTGTGCAAAACCTGCAAACTCCCCAAAATAACTTCCTGCAAACTTCTGAATTTCAGCAAAACTTGCCTCTCTCTTAAAATATAGTTCTTCCATTACTCTCCGAACCCATACATCTGTTGGAAAAACATTGTACTTTGTACCGCTGTAAAGTAATACGCAATCCGCCACCTTAGGTCCTACACCAGGAAATTTCATCAAATCTTCTCTTGCGTCGTCCGTATCCATTTGAGCTATTTGGTGAAGATTAACTTGCCCATTGCTTATTATGTTTGAAGAATTTATTATGTATTTACATCTAAACCCACCCTTACATACTTCTAAAGCCTTAATTGTGGACTGCGAAAGCTTCTTGACGTCCGGAAAAGAGTAAAATTTTTCTCCACCCATCGTCAATTCGTCACCATATTCCTGTGCAATCACTCCAACCGTCTTCATTATCCTAGGAATCCTGTTATTGGCCGAAATAATAAAGGATATTAATGTCTCCCATATATCCTGCTTCAAAAGTCTTATACCCCAACCAAAGGCTGTGGCTTCTTTCATATTATCATCTTTCATCACAGCGTCCTTGATCTGTCCATAATCCCTTCCTAAATCAAAGTAATCAAACCATATATTTTTAAAATCCTCTATATTGGTGTTTTTAATTAGAAGTGCATCATCAACAACACTTACATTAATTACTTTGTTCTTTGCGACACCTGTATAACTTCCATCCTCCTGTCTTAACCACCGGAAACACTGTCCGCATTCAAAGGTATGCACAGGGTCAAAATCCTTTATTTTGTCTACAATAACGCTATTGCCTTCCTGACCTATTTTATATCCTTTGTACTCCATTTTATCACCAATCTTTACTTTTCCTTAATACTTCTGCTATATATAATACCCTTTTTTTCTGATATAATCTATATAAGGTGATTCCAAATCAAATTTTATAGTTCAAACCTAATAATCTGAAAGGATATATCTTATGAAGGAAAAGATTTATACAATACCGGTTACCGATGCTTTTAAGTCCGAATGCGAATGTCCTATTTGCATATTGGAAAAAAAGCTTGAAGAAGAAAACATTGAGTATGTTCTAGGTCCCTTTCTAATGGAACCGGACGGAAGAATGATAACCAACGAGAAAGGCTTCTGCAAAATCCACTTTGAGATGCTATATAATACACAGGCAAATCGATTGGGTTTAGGCCTGATTGTGGACACTCATATGTGTGAGCAAAACTCCAAATTGAGAAAAGTATACGAAGATAAGCTAGATCAACTAAAGAAAGACTCGGAAGTATCTATGATTAAAAATCTTTCCTCAAAAATATCCTCAAAGCAAACTGAAACAGAAAAATTTGTAGATCAACTTATAAACAAGCTCTCCGATTTAGAAAATTCCTGTACCATATGCAATAGATTGGAACAAACTATGGATAGGTATATCGATGTTATCTTTTTCCTGTTTTTTAAAGAGGAAGAATTCAAGACTCTATTTAACCAGCAAAAGGGTTTTTGTTTAAAACACCTTAAACATTTATTGGTAAGTACTAAAAAGTATCTTAGTCCAAAAGAAACTGCAATCTTTGTAAACAACCTTATGTCAATACAAATGCAAAACATGGAACGCATACAGCAGGAAGTTAGCTGGTTTACTAAAAAATTCGACTATCGCTATAATGACGAACCTTGGGGTAATTCAAAGGATTCGCTGTTAAGAAGCATTCAAAAGCTAGTAGGTCACTGCAATCTTAAGTAAAAATTCAACAAAATAAGGGAAAGCGTACAAACGCTCTCCCTTTTAATAACAAATCACAAATTGAGTAGTTAGTGTTATAATGCATTTGCAATTTTCTTATAATCTACAACAAGGCTCTTCGCCGTAACATCCAACTTTTGTATGTTTAAAGCAGTAAGTTTTTCAACTTCCTCAGCAGCTTTTATTTGTACTTCTTTAAGTAGAGGCCTTATTAAACATCCATAGACCAAAACAAGATCCATTTCTATGTATATGCCATCAATATGATTTTCAGCTCTAAAACGGGATATTTTATTTACTCCCTCAATTTTGGATGTGACATGTTCTACTATCTGGTATATAGTATAGTCCGAAATGGTATAATTGCCCATATAACTAAAAGTTGGCCTTACTACCGATTTCTCACCCACTAATTGAAAACTTCCCTTTCCTTTTCTTCTAAACACCTGCAAAGGATCAAGGAAATAGCCTGAAAAATCTTTTTTAATTTCAAAAGTCGGAACAGGTATAACATGTTTGCCCTGCTCCCTCCTTGTAGAAAGAGCCTGTTTAATTTCAAACTCAGTTGCCACATCCTGTATATATATTCTCTCGGTTACTTTAGGCAGTTCAAGACGCTTTACTATCGCATCAACCATACCATCGGATGTGCCTAAAATAAGAACTGACTCAGGGCTATAGGTACTAAACGCAGTTTTCATCTCGTTCGCATGAATATCCTCTGTAAATAAAGCCCTCTTTATTGATGCAATCTTAGTTTTTTCTTTTTTTGCCGAAGTTCCCGCTATTATCTGTGCTCCCCTAATCAATATACCATCATCAATTATACACTCTATATCCCGTTCCCTTGCAACCCAAACTGATCTATGGCTTTTTCCAGTACCACTTGGTCCAATGAATCCTATAACTCTCAAGGATATACCTCCAGTATGCTTCGCATATATTTCCTATGTTATTATATATATTAAAATATCGAACATAAAATTAACAAATATTTGAGCTCAAAACGCTTAAACTAAATACTATCATACAATCCCTTGTAACTTCAACTATGTAATTCCTAGTAAAGCTTTCGTTCACAAAGCTATGTAGAGCTAAAGAACTTAAAAAAGGGAAAAAGAGAGTTAAACTCTCTTTTATATTTCCCTAGGTATTCATCTTTAGTTTTTTAATGACTTCATTAGTTTTTTTCTTTTCTTTTATCTTCCGTAGAAGATTTAAAAAACAACAACTTTATATATATAAACTGAAGGTTTGAGCTAAAATAGTAAGAAAACTCATAAATTTTTTGTATACCTATAGCTATATTATGTACATCGAAACAACTTATTATACATCATATTGTGTTACACGTATATTTTATCATTTGATTCTATAAAGTCAATACGATTTGTTAAAAATTACGTAGGTAATTAGTACTATTTGTCCCAAATTGTCATATCCTTCAACACCATAATCTGTAAACTAAAGGTTTAAAATGGCAATTACAAAGTTCTTTTTAAAATTCCCTAAATAAAAAATGAGATCACTGTGTTTTACAAATAACAGAAATCCCATTTAGCACTTTAAATCACATAGTTACTTTGTAAAAATCCTAACTTTTATTCTCACTTCTAGCTACTTTCACCAAACAAAGTTCACACTCTGGACAAATAATAGCTTTGCCCCAGAACACATTTTTAATTGTCTCTAAAAGTTCCTTATTTCTAAAACTTTTGGCACTGTGTACGATTACTTTTTTAGGCGCCATAGTTATAAGCGAGCTAACCAGCAAATCATCGTAATTGATTTCACCTTCAGGTATATCATTCATGAATTCCTGAATACACTCATTTGTTATTTCCTTTTTATTCTCATCAAGTAGGATATATTTGCTATCATAGCTAACCAGCACATGAATCACATTAAACTTAGGTTCTTGTATATCAACAAAATACCTTAAAAGACGAATAAACTCCTTATATTCTCTCTCAGTAAGAAAATCATCTACAGCTTTGTCTACAACTTCCTCTAAGTCTTTCATATAGTCTTTGAGTCTGAAATTCACAAAACCGTCAAGTATTACTTTATTCGAACTCTCAAAATAATCAACTAGCCTTCGAATAATTATATTTCTTCTCCTTATCTGAAATATACTGTTCAAAAAGTTCTTATCGTCATTTCTAATAATAAAGAGGGCTAACCTGAGTATTTCTTTCTTTTCTATAGAATTGAAATAGCAGTAATTACTATTTATTGTTCTGAGAATAAGTTTCTCTTCATATTCTTCAATTATATAGTCCGCCAAACCGTTTGATATACCCACTATCAATTGTTCATATTCGGGCGTGTACACTTCTTCTTGGTTAATTGTGCATATTACAGAAGTTGAGCCATCTAAATCAACACTATCTTTTACAGAGCAGTTCTCGTTTAATTTATTCAGCTTTTTCAGTTCATTAGTTATATATCCTTTAACACTTTCTGCACAGTCATTAACCTCAATACAAAGACACTGCATCAACTTCACATCCCTTCAAACGTAGTATATGTCTTAGTAATTTGTTGTATGCAGCAAGCGATATATGCAATTATTACCATAATTAAATTACTATTTATATTTTTGCACATATAAACCTTATTTTCTTCATTCAAAATTTCATATTACATTATATGCAGATAAATATAGTAAGTTACAAGTGCATACACATCTTCAACAACTACAAATAGGAATGGGGGATCCGATATCAACAACCTGTTGGTCAGATAATGAAATGATTGTTTTGCCCTTATTGTATAGAAAGTCTATAATTTTCAAACAGGATTCCAAGCTCTCAAACTTTCCAGATACAGCCCATGTGTTTTTGTCTATTAAACCCGAACTTCCTCCTATAAAGCCATAATCAAGACCTTTAAGTAGAATATTCTTTTCTTCCACAACCAAAACGTCCAAACCTTTTTGGTCAGCAATTTTTGCAATTCCTCTATCCATAGTTATAATAGAATTTTCATCTACAACAGAAATTGCGCATTTTGCATATCCCTGGTTTACATGAACCAATTCCACATCAAGTTTTGAAAAAAATTTCTTCAAAATATTATCTGTGTAGTTTGTATTATGAAATACATACTTCCCAACTCTTGCAGCATTATAAGAAATATTACCCGGATACTTATTCTCCAACTCCGCTTCTCCTCGAACAAGCTGAAAACCATATCCTTCAAGCTCCCTAACTGTATCTTCAGAAGTCCCCGGTGCATAAACTATGTTTTTACCGCCTATGTGATGTAAAAACATATCCGGGTGAAATGCAACAGATTTATATAAAGACGTATGAAGCTTTGTTTTTACGATTTGAATTCCCTTAGCTGAAAATCCTTTTTCAAGGCTATTATTTATTCTGCCATCAACAATAGCAAGTACAACTTTTTCTTCAGGTATATTAGGAATCTCTATAAATTTCATTGCATACTCCATTTTCTTTGAGCTTTTTCAATATAAATTTACTGTTTTTTGTATCTAAAAAATAAAAAAGTCCTCTACAAATTGCTAGCCTAAAAGCTTATTTAATTTACATATAATAATCTTATCACACTTTATTAAAAAAATTCATACAATATTATTGTAGCAATTGAAGTGCATTTTTAACATTAGGTGTTTCCTAAAAACAACTGGTCAATTGCCATTTCAAAAAATGTGATTTAAATTTTTTGAAATGCAAAATAATGTTCCCCTGTTTGGAAGCTTTTAAGCTTTCATAATGGGCTATGTGACATAAATATTATATAGATTATTTTTTGAAATGGCCTTATAAATGTTAAAAAGCACTAACTGTCGGTTACCTACAAGTAGTCGCCAGTTATTTAAATAAAACCGCACCTTTTTTAAAGGTGCGGCTTTTGTATTTCAGAAAAATTCTAATAAGGTGTTTTAAGTGATGGGCTTATGACTTAAATATTGTATTGGTTATTTTTTGAAATGGCCTTATATAAATATTTAAAGCATTTATGGAAACAATACTATATGAAAAGTAATTGATTTCTCAATATTGCCCAAACTCTCAATTAGGAGTGATATTATGACAACCATAAACTGCTCATCTAATTGTATTCATCAAAAGGATGGTAAATGTTCTCTCGATAATGTCACAATGAATTCTGCTTCGATTACTACAGACTGTATATTTTTCGAAGAAGATCCGAAAAAAAAAGAAAAAAGAATTGAAGTTGCTCCTTTTCATCTTTAAGTGCTATAATGGCTTTAATGGTTTTCTATTAAAGAATCAAGGTGATTAATATGCCCTCTAAAGAAATTAAGAAGCTTTCTTCCGAAATATTAAGCGAAGTAATACACTTAAGGAGAACAATCCACAAAGAGCCAGAATTAGGATTTAAAGAATTTAAAACTTCAGCACTTGTTGCAAAGTATTTAGGATACCTCGGGCTGAAAGTATCTAAAGGCATTGCTCTTACAGGAGTTACAGGTCTTTTAGAAGGAAGTTTCCCGGGAAAAACCATTGCAATTAGAGCCGATATGGATGCTTTGCCTATTTCTGAACAAAATAATTTACCTTACGCATCTTCAAATTCCGGGATTATGCATGCTTGCGGACATGACGTTCATACTTCCATACTTCTTGGCACTGCAAATATACTTAGCAAATTAAAAAATCATATAAAGGGTAATGTAAAGTTCATATTTCAACCTGGAGAAGAAGGGCTAGGCGGAGCAAAAATAATGCTAGACGAAGGTGTTCTTTTGAATCCAAAGGTAGATGCAATAATTGCTCTGCATATAGCCCCAGGCCATAAGACGGGCCAAATTTCCATAAGTCCTGGCCCTGTAATGGCATCCCCTAGTGAATTTGAGCTTATAATTAAAGGGCGCGGCGGCCATGCAGCTGAACCTCAGAAAACAATTGATCCTATTATCATAGGTACAAATATCATAAACCTTTTCCAAACTATTGTGTCAAGAAATAGAAATCCCCTTAAAAGTGCCGTATTATCCGTTACCGTTTTTCAGGCAGGAAATGCTTTTAATATTATTCCTTCGGATGCACATATCAAAGGTACTGTAAGAACTTTTGATCCATACTTAGATGAAGAAATTTCAAGAAGAATGCTTGCAATAGTCTCCTCGGTGACCAATGCAATGGGCGCAGAGTATTCCTTTGAGTATAATCAAGGCTATCCTCCTGTTATAAACAACAAAAAGATGGTAGACTTAGTCGTCAATGCTTCATCAAAAGTTATTAGTAACGATAATCTAATTTTAAATGAACAAGCTTCAATGCTTGCTGAAGATTTTTCCTACTATTTGAATGAAGTACCCGGTGCCTTATTTAATCTAGGGTGCTCACACCCATCTTGGGATCACTTTGAAAATCTTCACAGCAGCAAATTGATTGTAGACGAAAACTGTATAACAACTGGTATGGAATTATTCTCACAAACTGTTATGGATTTTTTAGAAACTCAATAAGGGATAACGAAAAAAACAACTTCTTGTTATCATTTTTTGAAAACATCATCAGATCAAGTTTTTTCGTTATCACAGAATTGGAACCTATTTTAATCGCATCTAAGGTAATCTCTAGAAATTGGTCAGGCCCTTTCAAAAAATTTGGTTTAATTTTTTTGAAAGGGCCTGATAATGTTTATAGCTTATTAATCAATACTACTTATCAAATCTTTTAGTTCCTTCAAACTGTCATAGGGAATAGTGACCCCTTTTTGGCTTGGTTTAAACTCTTCACTTTCGCCATCCGACCAAAATACCCTTATATCAATATACTTCTTTCCTTTTTTTTCAACTTTTTTAATTTGAACTTCTTCACGATTATTTTTTTCTATTTTTCCAATTAATTCTTCATCATCCCAAAAACCAGCCATAGCAACTCCTCCAAATGATTCAAATTTTTAAGTCTCGGAATAATCTTAACAAAATTGTGCACATTAGTAAATAGCACATATTTTTCTATACATTATTAAAAAAAATTTCGGCAATACTACACATATAAATAACAAGAAAGGAAGTTGTAACTATGAATAGAACACCCTTAGATAGACTAGCTCTAGTTTTGGTAGTAATCGGAGCGCTGAACTGGCTTTTGGTAGGACTTTTTCAATACGACCTCGTAGCCAGTTTGTTTGGTGGTCAAACATCGTTCTTATCAAGAATAATTTATTCTATAGTAGGCCTTGCAGGTTTGTACAGCATTAGCTTACTCTTTAGGGAATCACCTACTGTTAGGGATAAAGCATAAGAATAGTTGCAATAAAAGATGCCTGTTTATAAATAACAGGCATCTTTAACTATTCCATTTTTTTGGAATCACCTAATTCAAGATTAACTTGTTCGTTTCTTTGCCTAAATCTTTAATGCTACAACCATTACCATGTAAATCTGTACATATATTAATGTATTTCACAAGTGTCAATTTGTCCTTTTCAGTGAGTTTTAGCTTTCTAAATTTCATAAAAATCCCCTCCTGTATCTGCGATAACTTTTCCTTTGTTTTATCTTGTTAATATGTATATACCCATAAAAATATATAATGTAACATGGAAAGACGAACATGCTTTAACATCATTTTCAACTTATAAAAAAGTTATTAATGCACATCATACTAGTACACTATCAAATTGATAGTGATTAAAATTAAGGAGGCTATAAATATGGCTAACAATAATAGTAAAACAAATTTTGATAAGATGAAATATGAAGTAGCTTCTGAAGTTGGTGTTAATTTGAAACAAGGTTACAATGGTGACCTTACCTCAAGAGATGCCGGTAAGATAGGTGGGACAATAGTTAAAAAGGTCTTCGAGGCATATACCGGAAAGAATTATACTAATCAGTAAGGTCCTTTCAAAAAATAACCTAGTTGTAAATAAAGTAGCAAAGATAAAGAAAAAAGGGTTGGTTTCTATTAACAACCCTTTTTCCTAATGCAAGCTCCATAAAAACATAAAACTATTGAAAGGTTGATCGCTTATGAACTATAACCAAAGCAGAAAAGCAGTATTGAAAGACAAACTGACAAACAAAACGGTTGCAGTATTTCCATATGAAATAGAAGGCAGTAATGAAGAAATTGAAAAGAAGGTATTTGATTGGTATTATTCACAAGGATGCTCAAATGAAGAAGAGCTTCCAAGGCTCTTTGTAGATTTATTGTCTGAGTAGAGTTATTTCTAAAAAGCTTTTCATTGCGGTTTTAAAAAAGTTTTAATTATTCGCAATACAAAAGCCTTAGAATTTAAAAAATATAAAATCACCCTATTTTATGCGTCCTTTTAATAAATACATAAAAGAAGGTGATTTTATATAATTCCTCTAACATCCATCAAAATCTTATCTCTACTGTCTTACTCTTCCTCTTCCCAATTGTGGTAAACATTCTGTACATCATCTAAATCTTCCAAATGCTCGATGAGCTTGTCCATAAGCTCAATATGTTTGGGGTCGCTAAGTTTGGTCATGGTTTGAGGTACCATCTCTACATCAGCCTCAATAAATTCATAACCTTTGTTTTCAAGGGCTTCTCTTACCTGTGAGAAATACTCCGGAGAAGTAGTAATCTCATAGTAATCCTCTTCAGTCACAAGATCTTCGGCACCACACTCAAGAACTTCCATCATAAGGTCATCCTCTTTGATCTTGCCATCCTTTTCTATGAGGATAATTCCCTTTTTGTCAAACATAAAGGACACACACCCAGTTGTACCTAAATTACCTCCGAATTTGTCAAAATAATGCCTAATGTCTCCTGCAGTCCTGTTTCTGTTATCAGTCATAGCTTCAACTATAACTGCCACTCCACTAGGACCGTAGCCCTCATAAACTATTTCCTCATAATCGGCACTATCTACTTCACCGGAAGCTTTCTTAATACATCTTGCAATATTATCGTTAGGCATATTAGCAGCCTTTGCTTTTGCAATAACGTCCTTTAATTTTGAATTGGAATCAATTTCAGGTCCGCCCTGTTTTACAACAATAGTAATTTCCCTACCGAGCTTTGTAAATATTTTACCCCTATGAGAATCGGTCTTCTCCTTTTTACGTTTTATAGTCGACCACTTTGAATGCCCTGACATAAAACACCTCCATAAAACTTATAATAAAACATACTCATATAAGATTATAATATTAAAACAACAATTTATAAAGTTCTTTTGGCATTTATATTGTATTTTATATTTCTTTTTGGAAATATCTATTTACATATCTGGAATTTTTATATAAAATATGTATAGTTTTTTATTATTCCTAATAAATTATATTAGGCTGATTCCAAAAAGCAACTGGCCAATGGGTGTTTCAAAAAAGGTGATTTACATTTTTTGCTTTGCAAAATAATGTTTCTATGTTTGAAGCTTTATAGCTTCATTATTGGATCGGAACTTTATATATTGACTAATGATTTTTTAAACACCTTATGTTATTCTTTGTGCATATTAATCGTTTTGCAGACAATACCATATTAAGGAATGATGTTAAGTGGGCAATAAATTAGTTTTAAACGTATACATAAGAATTATTAATATTTTGATAATCACAGTTCTCCTAGTATTAAATCTGAGTTCTTTTATTGCATTTAAAGAAGTCACCCTGAATACTAAGCAGAGTTTCTTTTTTATGCAGTTTAAGCACAATACATTAATACAAGTTTTTCTAATTGTGGTACTATTGCTCATAAATATGATCCTCTTCAGAAAAGATCTTGCTTCTACAAAAAAGAACAAGTCTCAAGAAGAGGTAGCACTGAATAAGTATCAGAAGGAAATAGACGTACAATACAAAGTTTTAGAAAAAATCGCTTCACTATATGACAATACAATTAAATGCACCAATGAGAAATCAGAGTTTTTTTATAATATGTCTCATGAACTAAAGACTCCTATAACTGTTGTATTAGGAGCAATTCAACTAATCGAACAAAAAAACGGTTCTATAGAACATGATAGAAGAAAGTCAAGTAAACATATCACAACAATAAAACAAAACTGTTACAAACTGCTTAGGCTAATCAACAATATTCTTGATTTAAGCCGCATTGAATCCGGCTATATAAAATCCAATATGGTTAATTGCAATATTGTTTATCTTGTAGAAGAAATTTGCCAGTCAGTAATACCTTATGCCGTACAAAAGTCACTGACACTTGAATTTGATACTATGGAGGAAGAAATAATTACCGCTGTCGATGTCGACAAAGTAGAAAGAATAATACTCAACCTTTTATCAAATGCCATAAAGTATACAGAACCGGGAGGTAAAATTTCAATAGTTGTATCAAGTAAATTCAACAAAGTACATATTTGTGTACAAGACACAGGCATTGGAATACCAAAAGATATGCAAACGAGCGTATTCAATCGATACCAACAGGTTGACAGCTCTTTGACCAAAGGTATTGAGGGAAGTGGCTTAGGGCTATCTATAGTAAAATCCTTCATAAAACTTCATGGTGGAAGCATAAAGGTAAAAAGCGAACCTAATATTGGAAGTGAGTTTCATATATGTCTTCCAATTAAACATATAGAAACTTTAAGCAACATTAGCTCAAATTGCGTTAAAGACAGTCAAAGAATAATAGAGGCTATAAATATAGAGTTCTCGGAAATATATCATATTTCATCAGAAGCAACAATAAATGCATTAAGTTCTTAACCTTCTCTACTATAAGGACCTTTCAAAAAACAACTTATACATTTAAGGTGTTTGAAAAAAATTCATAAACCTGACAAATAAGACTTTTTGAAATGGCAATTGACCAACTACTTTTAGGATCACCTAAAACAAAAAGCCATATAGCCTCTTTTAGAATATTTGATAGTTATCTAAGAGCTACTAGCACACATGCCTGTACTGCATTAAGCCCTTTTTCCTCAATCAAATCCATTATTCTTCTGTCATGAGTCCCCGGTTGAAGCCATACATACTTCACTCCAACTTTTGCCGCTTCCTCAATCACTCCTGCACCTCTTTTAGGTGAAACAACCATATCAATCACTTCCGGAACTTCCGGCAATGATGATAAGTCCTTATAACACCTATCCCCTTCAATTTCCTCATAATTCGGATTAATTGGATAAACGGTATAACCACGGGATTTTAATTTTTTATAAATCATATGTCCATACTTTTCAGGATTATTGTTAGCACCTATTACTGCCCACACTTTCTTCTCGAGCATTTCCTTTACAAGCATTTCATCTTCCATCATTTTATCAACACTCCTCTCTATACAATAAGTTTGCCTTCTAAATCCAATGTTATGTATGATTCGTCACCAATTTGAATAATTGCCCTTGCATTAGTAGCTTCAATAACTATATTATTGAAGCTTTCCACCTCATCTACATATACGAAAACTATTAATTCTACATCCTGTTCATAGACAATATCTTTTATAGTATAACCTTCCGATATCAGTATACTTTGCAACCTTCCGAACAAAGTATATTCAACAATTACGCTTACTTCTTTACAGAGCTTCTTTACAACAATCCCTGCCTCTTCAATACCTAAAGCTGCACTTTTGCCATATGCACGAATAAGACCTGCTGCGCCAAGCAAAGTTCCCCCGAAATAACGTGTAACTACAACCACGAGATTCTTCACATTCATTCTTTTTATCACTTCAAGCATTGGAAGACCTGCTGTTCCGGAAGGCTCCCCCGCATCACTGTATCTTTGTGTAATATTGTTACCACCAATAGAATAGGCATAAACATTATGTGTAGCATCCCAATATTTTGTCTTTAATGCATTTATATGCGCAACCGCCTCTACTTCATCTGAAACAGGCTTTACAGAAGCTATAAATTTCGATCTCTTTTCTTCAATTTCACATGCTGCTTCATTTAGAACCGTTTTGTATTCCTTATCCAAATTAACCACCTTTATTATATTTATCCTATTATTATAACCTAGTCCTATGAAAAATCACAGTAATTCGAACTAAATAATAACCTTAAAGATATTTCTAATGAATAATTAACAAAAAATTCATAAAATCTACAGTAAAATAGTGTATAATATTTATATAAGGTATTTCAAAAAAATAGCCTATTCATTATTTAGGTCATAGAGCCAATCATGAAAGCTTATAAGCTTTCAAACAGAGGAACATTATTTTGATGTACAAAAAATGCAAATCAGTTTTTTGAAATGGCAATTGACCAGTTATTTTTATGGAATTACCTAACATATTTTAAGGAGGGTTTTTTAATGAAGCACATTGTTAAAGAAATTGCAAGTTGGTCTGGATATGTATTTTCTGCCGTAATAATCGGCTTAGCTATAAATACGTTTGTCTTTCAACCAACGCAAATTGTTGGTTGTTCTATGGAGTCTACCTTTTTTGAAAATGACAAAATAATGGTAAATAAACTTATTCACACTTTGCGTTCTGACCCTAATTACGGAGACGTAGTAATTATTGATAGTCGAGTAAGTCGTGACAGAACTATAAAAGATGATTTGACAGACAGTCTTAAATATAATGCAATTACAAGTCTGATTACAAAGGAAAAACAGGACATTTTGTGGATAAAAAGAGTTATCGGAAAGGCAGGAGACACCTTAGAGTACATTAATGGCACTTTGTATAGAAACGGTGAGGCTATACAAGAAGACTATATCAAAGAACCCATGAATTATTTCCCTGAAGGTAAGATGGTTGTTCCTGAAGGTAATATATTCGTTATGGGCGATAATAGAAATTCAAGTTTAGATAGTAGAATAATAGGCACTGTTCCTCTTGATCATGTGATTGGTAAGTATGCTTTTAAATTTTAATTAACACTCTTAAGACAACTTTTACAAGTCTATTATAAAGGGCCATAAGTAGCTGTTTAGGCAGTACTCATGGCCCTTTTGTATTCTATAAAAACCAAGTACCTCTTAACAAAAACACTACTGACTATTACTTAATTCTTCCATCTCTCTATACTTAATAAACGATAAATTAACTAAGGATTTATCTTGATTGTATTTCATCATATTCATAGCTTCATCGATATTAACAAAGGCACTATCTTTATTGTCCTTTTCTTCTCTGACTTTATCATTTTGGGATTTCATAACATACCAGGTAATTTTGTTTAGGAATGGTGTTTGACGTGTTGTAGAAAAGCATTCATAACTTGTTTGACCAACATTTGAAACTATTTCAGCATGAACTCCAGATTCTTGACTTATCTTCTTAAGGGCAACTTCATTTGGTAATTCCCCATTGTGCAATTCCTCTCGCGGAAGCACCCAGCCATCTCCATTCTTTCGGAGGAGAACCTTGTTTCCGGAGAATACAACTCCGCCTGTAAAGCTCTTTACCAACATAGCAAAAACCCCTTTCGTTATAAAATTTGTTTGAGGAGATAAGGAATAAATATATTTAATTCCTTACTATATTATAATACTATATTGGTAATTTTTATTCAATTCTATTGGAAATATATTCACAAATTATCCACCTGTGAAATAGAATTGTTAGAATAAGATTTCCTATATATTTTCATATGCTTTTAATGAAAATGATGCATATTTATCGAATTTTTAGCTATTTCACAGCTCGCAAATTATTACACATTGTATTTAAATTTCTTTATGAAATCCACCTTTGACTTTAGCAAAGAAACCTTAAAATAAGTGCCTTTCTCATCATAATTCTTTTCTAATATTTTCCCGTTTTTATGAATATAGGATATTGCCCAACCTTCCTCGAAGGGAACAAATAGTTCCATTTCCTCTTCCTCCTGCCCTAATGCAGCAGCAACAGCTTCAAGCAGCTCATCAACACCCTCTAGGGTAACAGCAGATATTTCCACTATACCACCCTTTGGATTTAAAATCGGAGCTCTTTCTCTTTTGGCAAGACGGTCTATTTTGTTTAAAGCCATTACAATTGGTTTTGACGAAGCTCCTAATGCACTTAAGATTTTATCTACCACCTCAATTTGCTCTAGTGCCTCTTCACTTGTAACATCAACTACATGAATAAGTACATCTGCGTGCACAGCCTCTTCTAAAGTCGATTTGAAAGCCTCTATCAATTCATGGGGCAGTTTTCTTATGAAGCCAACAGTATCAACTAAAATAGCGTCTCTCCCACTTGGAAGCAGAAGACTTCTTGCTGTTGGATCTAACGTTGCAAAAAGTTTGTCTTCAGCAAAAACATCGGATTTGCAAAGTGTATTCATAAGAGTCGACTTCCCTGCATTTGTGTAGCCAACTAAAGCTATAACAGGCAAAGAATTCTTGTCTCTGCTTTTACGCATGAAACCTCTTCGCTTTTCAACTTCATATAGTTCATCTTCAAGATAATTTATCCTTCTTCTGATGTGTCTTCTGTCTACCTCTAACTTCTTCTCACCTGGTCCTCTTGTCCCAATACCTCCACCAAGTCTGGAAAGTTGATTTCCCAAACCAATTAGCCTTGATATCCTATACTTTAACTGAGCCAACTCTACTTGAAGCTTTCCTTCTTTTGATCTCGCTCTTTGGGCAAATATATCCAAAATGAGTGTTGTCCTATCAATTACTTTTACACCCAAAATCCCCTCAATATTCCTAATCTGCGCTCCTGAAAGCTCATCATCAAAAACAAGCAAATCAATATCTAAAGCCTGTCTTATAAGACTCAGTTCCTCTAATTTCCCCTTACCGATATAATAGGCCGAATCTATTCCCTGCCGCTTTTGGAGTACCTTCTTTACTACCCGGGCACCAGCTGTCAAAACCAATTCTTCCAGTTCATCTAAAGACCTTTCGCCGATACTTTTACCGTTTAAAATATCACCGGATGAAGTCTCTAAGCCCACAAGAATAGTTCTTTCAGCCCCTTCCTCATTTGCATACAACATATTCCCGGCTGCATTGTCAATCTCATCAACAACACTCCAAAGCTCATTAACCCTGCTATCATCGGCTTTGTAAGGTCCATACACTTGTGATTTACTTAATTCGTTTCCTTCAGACCTTTGAGGTATTGCGGCATAAATCTCTGTAATATTCCCATCCTTTACGCCGACTGCCACCATAGCATCAAGTCTCAATTTGAGCATAGAATTTATATCAACAAGCGAAACCATTCCCACACCGTTTGGGTGAGTATGAATACATCTTACACCCGAAAGTCTCGACTGATCCCTTCTACCCTCTACTACAGGAAGTGCTACCGTCCCACTATCTCCAACACTCAAATCAACTATATTGCCCTTCCTATCTATAAAAACCGAAATTTCACGATTTATCCTACTGCTTATACCTGATATTGCATCCGTCAATTCCAGCGGAACAAAATCATTCTTGTCTGTCTGCATTTGCAAAAGAGCTTCCAATTGCTCAATAACAGACTTTTTTAGAGAGTCTAGATTCCCATTAACAAATATTTTAATCACCTCTTTTTATCGTATTATTAAAAAGATATTGTTCCTCTACTGTATGTACATAATAAGTATAAGATCATTTTTATAAATTATACTATAGATTTAGATTCTATAACTTCTTTCAGGGCTTCCCACATTTCATCCCCAATAACCCCAAGTTTCCACAGTGAAACTCCTTTTAGACCATAACGCTTTGCAATTCCTATCTTTGACTTTACACTATCCTCATTTTCACTTTCAACTAGAATTGCTAAGTAAAGCTTTTGGGCAGAAACCTGTTTTTTAGCTTCCTCTACTGCCTCAATTACAAGATTTTCGGGCTCAGGCTTCACTCCATAATTGTGTGCCATAATTATTATTTTGTCGGCCAACTGACTTAGAGTCTTATAGTCATACCCCTTATAGGAACTGTTTGGTGCATGCAGTGTCAGTGTAAGACTTCTACCTTGGTTTTTAAGTCTCTCCGATAGAAGCTTTACAAAATTATTGAAGTTGGCCTTTACTTTTTCCAATTCTTGCCCCCTCTGGCTTAATCCAAGACCTTCAAAATCTATATTTACTCCGCTGTACAAAGATGCTTCCTCTGCTATATTATATACCGCATTTGATACCGACACGGCATTTTCTATCAAATTTGTTAATGAATCCTTGCCATCTACCATCTTAATACACATTTCAGTCTTAATTTTATATTTTTTTGCACCTGCCAATATCTTCTCCCAACCATCAGGTTTTTGCCAATCGCTAGCAATGAAGTTTCCTTTCTCGCCCATTTCATACCATCCAAAAGCCAGTTCACTAACAATATCCGTATTTCCTACATCTGTATCAGGATAAGGCTTTGTAAATAAATCGGTCCAACTGCTCGCTTTTGAATTTCCTAACGCATAGAAAGCTAAAACCTCCATAGATTTTTTAGGTGAGGTTATCCTAACAGCTTTTACCACTGCATCCCACAAAACTTCACATCCGAAAGCTTCACTAAAAAATCTTATAGGAATAAGCGTCCTTCCATCTAGTATTGAAGGAGGAACATCTAGTGTGATTTCTTCTTTATTCTTAAATGCAGTTTTATCTCCAATCTTAAGACTTATTGAAGTTGCCGCATCTGTAGCCAATACCGTTTTAGTCGACTCCTCCCAATCCACCTCTACATTTAAAGCTTCTGCAATGGCCCTGAACGGAATCAAAACTCTTCCCTCCCTGTTAACAGGAGACACATCAAATTTCACGGGTAATTGATCCACAAATACACAAATCTCATCGCCTACCCCTTGTGAACATACAGGAATATTTAAAAAGCCCATAGCAAAAATGATTGCTAAGCTTATACATAGTAATTTCTTCATAAACCTTCCCCCATTTATAAATATAAATTGCACTTCCTCATTCTAACAGAATTATTCGTGCTATTCTAGTCCCTTTGTGAAACATGATCTAATCTTCTTTCACTATACTCGAAAGAGATAAAATAAAAAACTCGGGAGCTAAACGCCCTCGAGTTATACTGCTTTAAAACTATTACTTACTGCGTAGTCTCAACATACCAAAGTTCCTCTTCCGAGTATAAATACATCTGCTTACCCTTAACCCGGCAAGTATATCTAAGTCCTTTGCTCCCCGCATTTAATGAAGCATTTTTGCGCACATCAATAACTCTATCGATACTAGACGTTCGTCCATCTCCCCATTGAATTCCTAAAGGAACTTTGCCACCTTCAGTAGTATATTGTATAAGTACATCTACAAAAACCTTACCCATAAAAGAAAACCTCCTATCCAAAATATAAACCAAAAATACGTTCTCTTCTTCTGGATTTAAAACAAACTTCTCCTTATTACATCTTTCCCCTTTTAGCTAATTAAATCAGAGCTTATATCAATATAAGCTTGTACTCCTTTACCACTATAAACAAGGCTGCAAGCTTACAAAATCTGTGATTTACGCATCCTAGAGCTCTCAATAAATTTATAAAATATTCCAAAGACCTTATCGGTAAATTTTAGAATATATATAAGCACTTTTTAATAAAGTAGCTCTTAAAATCACAGATCAAAATAATATAAAGCACTTTCCATATCGAACATATGTTCGATATATACATTATATGACATCCTAGTCCTATTGTAAAGTATTTTTTTTTAAGATATTGAAAGCAGTGATGCTCAAAAGCCTCCAGACATATGAACATTATTCCACCAAAAAGGGACTTTGCCATAAAAGTAATTACTAATAATTTGTGCATTCAGTTGCACATTCTATAGTAAAATACTTTTTACAAAGTCCCTTTTTTATTTTTATCTTACTCCGGTAGAACCAAATCCGCCACCACGGTTACTTCCTATATCCTTAACCGAATCAACTAAGGTAAATTTCATTTTAGGTACAACCTGTAATACTATTTGAGCTATTCTGTCACCTTTTCGAATACTATATATACCTTTGCAGTTTCCCTTTGAATCAATAGTATAGGTTTGGTCACCATAGTTACTATCCGAAGTATTGGTAATTATAATGCCCAGTTCATCCCTGTAACCGCTGTCTATTGTCCCCGGTGAATTTGAAATCCTAAGCGGTGTCTTATATGAAATCCCACTCCTAGGCCTTACCTGAATTTCATAACCCTCAGGTATAGCCAGCTTTATTCCTGTAGGAATAATGACAGTTTCACCAGGTGCAATTGATATTTCTTCAGCTGCACAGACATCCATACCTGCATCACCTTCTTTGGCGTAGGCTGGTATAACTACACCTTCTCTGCATATTTCCAAAAACACTTCAATTTTTTCTCCCACCAAAACGCCTCCCATTATACAAAATATATATTACCATATACAAGCTTATGAGCTCATACTTTATACCCCTCTAAAGTAATGGCCCTTTGTAAAGCCTGCCTTTTTAATCCTATCAATCAGCTCCCTATGAGAGTCTAATGCCTTCTTCCCTAAGTCTACCAAATCCCTGTGCATATTGACAATCGCTCTCATCTCGTCCGCTGTTTCATCGGTAAAATTCAGCCTGATTATATCCACTCCTGCCTCCTTTATTTTACCGATGTTCTCTTCTAAAAGCAAAACATTTGAGTTAAAAACGGTACTTCTGCAATCTAACCTATCACACATAACTGGAAATTGTGCACCAATTCTGTCTTTCAAATAATATATACCTTTCTCACAAGCACTGCTACACTTTGTCTTGGAGTCAAACCCTCCCGCAATACTGCCTACCGGACAATATTCACTAGTCATTAGAGGAAGCCTTCCATATACAACTGCCTCTTTTGTAAAATCCTGAATATGGGCAAGATTTCTAATCTGATTTAGTGTCAATTCAAAAGACAAAGTGACACCATTTACACCTAATTGGGCTAACTGTTTTAAAGAAGAACTGTTAAAGCAATTTAAAGAGTAGTCTCCCATTATATTTAGCTGTGAAGGATATTTGTCTTTATTTAGATGTCCTATATTTCCGACAAGCAGACCGTCTATGCCTAAATCTATAAATTCAGATAGCCTTGTCTCGATCAATTTGTCATAATTTCCCCTAGTTATCGAAGGGATGTACAAATATACTTCCTTACTTTTAAGGTTTGATAATATTTCGCTTGCCTTTTTACTTAATAGCGAATTGAAGGGAATATACAATCTGTCAATTTCTAAACTTCCATAGTCAATATTATTGTTATATTTATAAATGCACGCAGAAATTAAAAGCTTTTTATCTTTATTTCGATCATTTCCCGGGAAATATACCACACTCTTTTCTTTTTCATCAAAATCATCCGACAATTTTCTTGAGTATCTTGCAGACCTCTTTAACTCAAGTTGTTCTAACGCACTACGCCTAATATTATTGATTTCACTTATAGGTATAGACAGCTTTTCATCTATAAAAACGCTAACATTAGCAAATTCAAAGGGTGTTTATCCGGTTTTAGTCATCTGTGCTAATACCCTCTCCTCGGTCAGAGGTCTGTTTAAAGCCTCTTCAGGAATTAACGAACCGGTAACTGTTATACTATTTCCCACATCATCTTTAACCATTAATGTAATTGGTTCATTTTTATTAACCTGAAGCTCCCCGAAAATAGGAACTTTTCTATAAAACTTACCGGATACACTCTCTAATGCTGCATTATTCAGCTTTTTGTCCGAAGTTTTATATACCTTGTTATCCTTAACTATATTTCCCTTTATATTTCTTATTGATACGACCTCTCCGGCTTTAGCACTTTCGACTCTCCTACCATTTACTTCTAGTCTACTTATCACAGTGCCAGGACTTTTCTCTTCCCCATTCCAAACCTCTATTCCGTCCCCCATTGAAATATCATCATTAAGGAGCAGCTTAACAGCTAAAGAAGACCTCTCATAGCCTATTACTTTTCCCAAAAAAACACCCCAATTTTTTGGCTTTTCATAGCTCATCATTGTACTTCCCGTCTTACCCTCGAGATACCCTTTTGAGAACCCTCCCCTGTTAAATACCTGAGTAAGTTCCTTCATGTCCTTGTCTTCAATATCATATTTCCCCGAGGTATTGTTATTACCTATAGCTAGATATCTATCGAGGTACTTTCTATAGGTCTTTGTAACAGTAGCAACATACTCTGGGCCTTTCATTCTTCCTTCAATCTTTAATGATTTAACCCCTGCTTCCTGAAGTCTGTTCAACATTTGAACGCTGCACAAATCCTTTGGGCTCATAATATATGATCCTCTATTTCGACTGACAGCTTTGCCCGATTCATTTTCCACAAGCTCGAAAGGAAGGCGACAAGGTTGTGCACATTTTCCCCTATTGCCGCTTCTTCCTCCAATTATGCTGCTCATAAGGCATTGCCCAGAATAGGATATACATAAAGCCCCATGAACAAATACTTCAATTTCAGCAAATGTTTTATCAGCAATGTTTTTTATTTCTTCTAGAGAAAGTTCTCGGGCCAGTACAACCCTTTCAAATCCCATTTCTTCAAGAAGTCTTACACCCTCTAAATTATATATTGTCATCTGAGTACTCGCATGAAGTGGAAGATCAGGAAACAAACTTTTTACAATCCGTACAAAACCCAAGTCCTGAACAATTGCTCCGTCTATTCCTGCAAGGTATGCTTCCCTTAAAAACTCTACGCCCTCTATAAGCTCCCCATCTGACATAAGAGTATTCATAGTAATGTATAAACTTACACCCCTGACATGAGCATAATGAATAGCTTCTTTAAGCCTTTCAAGGTCAAAGTTTGAAGCAAACTGCCTTGCGTTAAACAATCTCCCTCCAAGATAAACTGCATCTGCTCCATTTTCTACTGCTGCCAAAAAGGCTTCCCAATCACCGGATGGAGCTAAAAGTTCTATTTTATCCATAGCATCAAATCTCCTATAATAGCCCAAACATTTTAAAACATATATTAGGTGTTTCAAAAAAATTCATTAGTCAATGTATATAGTTTCAACCCAATCATGAAAGCTTAAGCTTTCAAACAGAGGAACATTATTTTGCAGTGCAAAAAATGTAAATCAGCTTTTTTGAAACACCCATTGACCAGTTATTTTTTAGGAGCCACCTTATACGATAAAATGACCGTCAAAAATGCCTAATATCGTCGGCATGATATCGACTAGTGATTTTATATTTATTGCATTAAATTGTCCTCTATTTCCTAGTATCACCGTCGGAACCTTATTAAATGTATGTGTTTTAATTGTCAAATCCTCAATATTGCCGTGGTCACTAGTAATAATTATAAAGTCCTCATCAAGGTCCACAAGCTTTAACAATTCGCCTAAGAAGCTGTCAAGAAGCTCTATATTTTCAACAGCCCCTTCAATATTCATTGCATGCCCGATAATATCAGTCATAAAATGTTCAAACATAGTAAAATCATATTCTCTGCTTAGGTTATAAAGCATTCTTGCAGCAGCTTTAGGAGTAATTGTGCTCTCAACATAACCTCCCTCTACAAGAATTTTCCCTGTTATATCATGGAATACGCCTTTTCCCAACTTATAATCCTCTAATGTTCTACAGTTTAAACCACTTCCGAGCGTCATAACAGTAGTTACCGAGGGTTTAAATTTCTTCTCTGTAGGATCTAGAAATTTACTAAGATATTCAGGTCTATATACATTTGCATTTGTAACCTTCAAACCTCTTTTTAGCAGTTCTTTAAATAAGTTATTAGAACTTATTATTTTCTTTAAAGTCTCAGTAGGCTGTCCACGCAGATGCCTTCCTAATACTTTCGAGGCGTTTACTCCAGTAAAAATCGAAGTTTGTCCTGTTGCACTTTGGGGAAGTCCATCTACGTCAAGACACGCATCGGTAGCAAATACCTTTCCAAAACTTTGGATATAATCCCAAGTTGGTGTATACGCCTTACAAACAGGGTTTTTTATATTATTTGTTTCTCCAATGCCAAATCCATCTATAAATATAAATATAAGATTCATTATAACCACCATATCTGAAATATTTTATAGCTTCAACAAACTTGTTAAGAATTGTATATACTCCTCACATGAAAAAAAGCGCATAAAGGCGCTTATTAATTTTTATTTGTTATCTAAATTACAAACGAGCTTTTGAAATCTTATCCAATGAATTCCTAACCTCACTAAGTTCTGCTTCTCTTTTTGCCAATTCAAGTTGAAAGTTGGTATTCTTGTTGCTAACAATAGCATTTTCATTAGTCAATCTGCGGTTCTCTTCAGTTAATCTCTCTACTTCATCTTTTGCAGCTTTAAGCTCCTTATTTAAACTTATTACACTCTCATACGCCTTAAAGTAATCATCTGCAACATTTATTGCTGAAAGAACAGAAGCCATGGAAGTGCTGAGCTTGCTATTAACCCGAATTACTTCATTCATTTTTTTGTCTATATACAAAGCAACTTTTTGCATATATTCCTCAGACTCAACACCCATCAAAGTGTAGTCTTTGCCAGTTATTCTGACCTCCACCTTGTTTTTATCCGCCACAAGTATCAGCTCCTTCAAAAATTAACTCCTAATCCGTAGGCATAGACACATTTTTTTATATTATACTATATTTCGTCATAAAATAATATATTTTTAGCATAATATTAAACTTTTTATTAAAATGCTACATGTTTTTCATAAAAAATGCAACATAATATTCAATAGCCTTTTAAAATATTTGATTTACTTTATCTGTATGGAGCAATACTGTTCCTAGAAGCTTAAAAGCTCAATAAAAGTATTCCCTGTTTTTTGTATATAAAACCAAATAAATTCCTTAACATAAAAACAGGGGTTCAAGTTTAACACTTGAACCCCCATTGTAAAATCAATACATATTAATCTACTATTTTTTTAATTCCAAGCAAATCAAGTCTCATTGCAGCAAAGTCAATAGAATTGAATTGTCCGTCTTTGTTAATATCTGCTGCGCTTAATGCTTTACCCTCGAATGCTTTGTCCATTCCAAGCAAGTTTCTCCTCATAAGTCCAAAGTCAAGAGCATTTCTATTTCCGTCAAGATTAACATCTCCAAGTTTTACATCAGGTGTTACAGTGCGTCCTGTAGAATAACCGAAGATTTCAGCTATACCCAAAGCTACAGCATAGTCAACTTGATGCCAATATCTGTGAAGAGTATATTCGTATAAGTTGTCTTCAGTCTGGTTCTTAATTCCTTCATACCAAGGATCATCCTTGTATTTTGAACGAATATCTATGAACGTAACACCGGACTTGATAACGTCTCCATTAGGCATTGTACCTGTCCATCCTGATGGAATATAAACTTCCTGTGTAAACATACGGCTAAGTGATCCGTTAGTTTCTACTACACCAACTCCGTAATCGTCACGGCAAGTTTGCCATACTACTTCTAACATGCTTAGTGCTTTATTAGCAGCTTTTTCACCAAGATCTTTATTGCCACTCCACTTATTAACAGCTTGATCATAGAAGAAGAACGCATTTGCAAGTGAACCGGTAATACCAATGTCATTACCATAGCCTACTACAGTACACTTCAAGTTGTTATTATCAGGTTTTTTTCCTGTCCATGTATCAGGC
>CAYXPB010000012.1:0-37340 GCA_964466645.1 uncultured Acetivibrio sp.
ATAAGAAACTTAATTCTAGGTATTATGACAAAGCACATTTAGAAGAAGAACTCATCTTTGTGGGACTGATAGGGATGATAGATCCACCGAGAAAAGAAGCGGTAAATGCTGTGAGAAAGTGTAAACTTGCAGGAATAAAACCTATTATGATAACCGGTGATCACAAAGTGACGGCAGGTGCTATTGCGAGAGAATTGAATATTGTCTCGGAGGATAATAAGGTAATAACCGGTGCAGAACTTGAAACTATGAATGACAGGAAGTTGCAATCGATAGTAAACGATGTATCGGTATATGCAAGGGTTTCGCCTAAGCACAAGCTGAGAATTGTTAAAGCATTAAAAAAAGAGGGGCATATAGTAGCTATGACGGGTGACGGCGTAAATGATGCGCCTGCTATAAAGGAAGCTGATATTGGAGTTGCAATGGGAATAACAGGAACTGATGTGACAAAAGAGGCATCTTCCATGATACTTTTAGATGACAATTTTGCAACTATAGTAGCAGCTATCGAAGAAGGAAGGGTTATTTACAACAATATCCGGAAATTTATAAGATACATGCTTGCATGTAATATAGGTGAAGTACTCACTATGTTTCTTGGAACCCTTTTAGGGCTTCCACTGCCCTTATTACCCATACAAATATTATGGGTTAATCTTGTAACCGATGGTCTTCCGGCTATTGCATTGGGTCTTGAACCAGCGGAAAAGGACATAATGATGAGACCTCCTAGAGGGGCAAAGGAAAATATTTTTTCCAACGGATTATTAAATCTTATACTATTTAGGGGTATGCTTGTAGGATTGTGTACTCTGTCGGTGTTTATAAGCGTACTGCATTTTAGTGGTGATGTAGCTGTAGCAAGAACCGGAGCTTTTGTGACTTTGGTACTGACCCAGCTTATACATGTGTTTGAATGTAAGTCGGAGAGAAAGAATATATTTGAGATACCAGCTTTTAACAATATTCCGCTTGTTTTGGCAGTGTTGTGTTCTCTAATAATGATTATTGGTGTTGTCTATATACCTACTTTTCAGGGAATATTTAAGACAGTACCACTATCCTATCATGATTGGGTTCTTGTAGCAGGATTTTCAGTGCTTGGACCGGTTGTTTCGAGTTTTTTTAAAGTAAATAGGAAATACATATAATCTTTTTTGATATAAACTTTGTTTTGATTTTCTAAAAGAGTGGAGATATAAGCTGACTAAGAGGTCTTTCTTAAACAGAAAGATCTTTTTTGCCTATTTCAAACTAAGGGAAAGCGGCAAATAAATCTTGAAAACAACTATAAAAAGCTATATAATAGGCAAGTCATAATATACTTCTTTATACATCATAATAAGCAAATGGTTACAATTTGTTCACAATTTATTAAAACAATTTTAGGATAATATTAGTATGTGTCATGGGTTAATAGAACGATGAACAAACGGGAGGAGAGAACACGATGATTGAAGTGCTGGATTTGACTAAATCTTACGGTCAAATAAAGGCAGTAAAGAACTTGAGTTTTACAGTAGAAAAAGGTGAAATTCTTGGTTTTTTAGGGCCAAATGGGGCAGGTAAATCTACTACGATGAATATGATAACCGGATACCTGCCTTCAACAAGTGGAACTGTAAAAGTAAGTGGATATGATGTAAGCGTAGATCCTCGGGAAGTAAAAAAACGAGTGGGATATTTGCCGGAACAGCCACCGCTTTATACAGATCTTACAGTCAAAGAATATCTTAGTTTTGTAAGTGATCTTAAAAAGGTTGACAGAAATAAAAAGAAGAGCCAGATATCTGATGTTATGGAGCTGGTAAAAATATCTGATGTTAGAGACAGATTGATAAAAAATCTTTCAAAGGGATACAAACAGAGGGTTGGGCTGGCGCAAGCGCTTATAGGCAATCCTGAAGTTCTTATTCTTGATGAGCCTACAGTTGGTCTCGACCCAACTCAGATTATCGAAGTGAGGAAGCTGATTAAAGCTCTTGGAAAAGATCACACCATTATTCTAAGTTCTCATATAATGCAGGAAATAAGTGCCGTTTGTGAACGTATTATCATAATAAACAAAGGTCAGATAGTTGCGATTGACACTCCTGAAAATCTTACAAAGAGTGTTGAAGGCTCTGCGGTGTATTCCATAAAAATTGATGGCCCTGAAGATGAGGTTATTAAAGCCCTTAACAGCATTGAAGGAGTCAATAGTGTTAAAGAAAACGGTAAATTAGAAGACGCAATAGAGTATTTGGTTGAAGCCGATAAGGATGTAGACCTTAGGAAGCCTATTTTCTTTGAGATGGCAAAACACGGTTATCCGATACTAGAGATTAAGTCTGTAAATATGAATCTTGAGGAAGCTTTCTTAAAGATCACATCAAAGGATCCGAATGCTGCTATTACGAAAAATGAACAGGAAAATATTAATGATGAAGAAGTGTCTGAAGAAGAAAAGGGGGATGAGTAATCATGTGGGCAGTTTATAAAAGAGAGCTAAAGTCATATTTCTATTCTCCTTTAGCATATGTGTTGACGGGCATTTATACCCTAATACTTTCACTGTATTTTGTTTCACCAGTTTTTGGGGCTGTAGGACCGATTAGAACATTATTTGGATATGTAATATATACTTTTAGTATTTTATTGGCTCTTATTTTGCCACTTCTAACAATGAGAGTGCTCGCTGATGAAAAGAAAAATGGAACGGAAGTTCTTTTGATGACTTCGCCTAATAGTGTTCCTTCAATTGTTATGGGGAAATATTTGGCGGCATTTACAGTGTTCATGCTTATGATTGCTGTGACGGGAATGTATCCTATTATCACTGCGATATCGGGTAAATTGAATGTGGCTTCGATGATTACAAGTTATATAGGATATATTCTGATGGGAGCATTTTTTGTTGCGTTTGGGGTGTTTACATCCTCTTTATCGGAGAATTCTATAATATCAGCAGTAATAGGATCGTTAGGCTTGTTCTCCGTTTGGATTATACACTTTTTTATGGGCGCTCTAACCGGTAATGCACTTAGTGTAGCAAAGTGGATTTCTTTTTTTGAGAGGTTCAGGAAATTCATATATGGAGTCATAAGTCTTAAGGATTTTATTTTCTTTTTTAGTTTGATAGGTATGTTTCTTGCTTTAACAATGATTGTTGTAGAAAAAAAGCGATGGAGTCAGGGGTGATATAAATGAAGAATATATTTAGTAATAAAAGTTTTAAATATGGCAGTTTGTTTTTAATTTTAAGCATATTGGTGGTTGGTATAACCGTATTAGTTAATGTATTGGCCGAAGTGGAAAAATTTAATGTAGATTGGGACCTTACAACTAATAAAATATATTCTATAAGTGAGGAGACAAAGAAAATTCTAGATGAATTGGACAAGGATGTAAATATTGTTTTCCTAGGAGACAGGAAAATGTTGGAGAATTATAGTGATGCGGGGGAAATGGTATCAAAAATATTAGGTGAATATGATGCTTTTCCAAAAGTAACGGTCAAATTTATAGATCCGGATACCAATCCTAATATTATTAGAGAACTGGACAAGGATAATTTATTAGGAGTTAAATTAGAGGACCTTGTTGTTAACTGTGGTGGTAAATCAAAAAAAATAGTTGCACAGGAAATGTTTTATTCGGATCAGAATACAGGGGAGCGTTATGTTGCAGTTGAGCAAAGTGTTACCGGTGCTATCAATTATGTTACAAACGAAAAAACTCCTGTGGTTTACTTCTCAGAAGGTCATGGTGAAAGAAATGTAAATAGTGAATATCTTGGTCTTAAACAAATATTGGAAAATGGTAATTACATTGTTGATACCTTAAATCTTGCTGTTGAAAGTAAGGTGCCTGAAGATGCAGAAATAGTTATTTTTACAGGTCCTAATACTGACTTGTCAAAAGTTGAAGCAGATAGGTTGCTTGAATACTTTAAGAATGACGGTAATTGTATATTTTTATTTGATCCTGTAAATTCGGACAAAAAGTTTGATAATTTTGAATATGTATTAAATGAGTATAACATAAGTATCAACTATGACAGAGTAAAGGAAAATGATAAATCAAGGCACCAACCTAACGACCCTTATACAATTAGTCCAAAGGTTGAGACAAGTGAAATAACAGGAGGAGAAGATTTAAGCCAGCTTTCTGTTTGGTTAAATGAATCAAGAAGTTTTAGTATACTAAATAATCAAAAAGAGCCATTAACCATATTACCTTTATTGTCCTCAAGTGATAAATCCATGGGAGAAAGCTATGGAGTGCAGGATGAAGAAGATACTATGGGGCCTTGTTTAATAGGTGTGGCAGCTCATTATAACAGCGCATACAATGCAAAATTAGTTGTATATGGAAACGCATATGTTATATCCGATAAAGGTTTTGAAAATTTTTATCCTAATTCTCAGTATACTATGAGCCTTTTCCTTGCAAGTTTAGCTTGGATGGGCGAGACAACAAATGATTTCGTAATGTCACCAAAGACAAATGTTTATGATGTTATGAATTTATCTAGCAAGGATGCTAGGCTTCTAATTATTGTAACTGTTTTGGTAGTGCCTTTATTGATTATTGCAATTGGAGTATTTGTGTGGTTAAGGAGGAGGCGTTTATGAAATTATACAGGAATATTATTATTCTTGTAGCAGTATCGCTTGCTCTTGTTGGTGCTCTTGTAGCGGTTAACCGTTTTTCAAAAGATGATACTGCTGTGGAGAAGGGTGACAAAAGCCTTGTTTTATCTGAATTTGACAGCGAACAAGTGACAGAGCTTATTGTTGAGAGTACTGAAGGAAAGTTTGTTTTCAAAAAGAAAGATACTGAGTGGGAAATGACTTCTGGTGGGAACTTTCCGCTTAATATCCAAAATTTAGAGTCAGTAATTTCAAACTCATCGGATTTGAAAGCTTACAAATTAATAGAGGAAAATGCGGTCTCATTGGACAAATATGGGCTTGATAATCCGTACATTGTTACTATGAAAATGTCTGATGGGACTCAAAAGGTTTTAGAAATTGGAAGTATGACTCCGACAAAAGAGGCTTACTACATAAAAACAAGTGACTCAAATAATGTGTATGCGGTTTATTCCTTTATTGCAGATTTTGTTATAGCAACTAAAGATGAACTTAGAAATAAAAATGTGTTTGATGTGTTTTCTACAGACGTAATAAAGTTTGAGCTAGACAGGAAAGGTAAGAAGGTGTTTTCAGCAGAAAAGTCGGATGAAAGAGGATGGCAGCTAAAAGAGCCCATAAAGGGAAATGCTAATTTAGTGAGGCTTACTACGATTTTTGATACTTTCGTTAGAGCTACTGCAAGTACTTACGTTGAAGAGAATGCTCAGGATTTTAGTCAATATGGTTTGGATAATCCACAATATGTTGTTGAAGCTGCTACAGCCGAGGCAAAGGTCAAATTGTTTTTAGGAAAGAGCATTGAGGGGGATTCCATATACTATGCAAGGCTTGACGGAAGTAATGAAGTGTTTACAATTGATAAATCGTTATTATCATTTATAGATATCAAAGCTATAGAAGTAATTGATACTCTTGTTTACACTCCGTTTATCTATGATGTTTCAGAAGTTGTGGTGAATATAGACGGTAAAACTATAGTGTCACAGATAGAAAGTGACAGTGCAAACACTGAAGCAGACAAATTTACCATTGATGGTCTTGCTGTTATGGATAAAGGCGAGGAAGCAGAAGAGGCCTTCAGAAATTATTATAGGTCTTTAGTTGGAATTTATATTACTGACATTGAATTGCTAGATGTGAAGCCAACAGGAACTTCCGAGATTACTATTACTTATACATTGGAAAAGGCACCTGGGAAGATGGTAATAGAGTTTATACCAAAAGATGATAAAAAGTATTATGTTTTAGAGAATGGTGAATACTTTGGTAAGGTAGTAAATAAGAGTAGTTTTGACGAAGGTGACGGTGCAAGGAAGAATTACGAGAAATTGATGAAACTGCTTCAATAGTAATAGTTCGAGCTGTGAAATAGTTTTGTAAAAAGCCGATAGCGTGTCAATATGAAGTGCTATCGGCTTTTATGACTCTTACTTTATCGAGTTCAATATAGAAGGAACAGTAATGACTAAAACAACTTCAACATAGAATTATAGAGAGAAGAAATAAAACAGGTACCGGGCTAGGTGTAAATTATCTTTGGTAACCTTAAGTTGGGGGTTGTTTGAATTGTTAGGTGAGTTCAAAAATATATTTAAAGTCGCCAGTATATATATGGCTACTATAATAGGTGCGGGATTTGCGTCGGGACAGGAAATAATGCAGTTTTTCAGCAGCTACTATAAAGGGGGCTTTTATGGCATAATTCTTGCCGGGGTTTTATTTTCTATCATCGGATATGCTGTATTGGATAAGGTATATAGTGAACGTATACGAAATTATGAGGAGTTTCTATTTCCAACTGTCGGATGGTTCCTAGGATGGGTGATGGAGATTCTGGTAACTTTATTCATGATATCTGTATTTTGTATTATGATAGCTGGTGCAGGAGGGATTGTTTCAGATAAATTAAATATTTCAAATCAAGTTGCTGTACTTATTGTTGCATTATTATGCGCAATGGTGTTTTTTACAGAAATAAAAGGTATTATTAACATTAGCAGCATTGTAACGCCGATATTGATCATTGGTATTTTGGGTTTTGGTTTATATATAATATTTAGCAAAGAAATGGCTGTATTCAGTTTGTCCGGAAGTGCATCTAAAATTACTGATAACTGGTTTTTTTCCTCTTTGCTATATGTAAGTTATAATAGCATTACATCCGTTGTAGTTATGTGTAGTCTTTTGCCCCATCTAAAAAGTAGAAAATCAGCGGTTTTAGGGGGTGCTTTTGGAGGTTTAATGCTCTGCCTCATGGCTATTGTAATAAACTTTGCAATATATCTTTTCTATCCGAATATAGCAACAGAGGATCTTCCTGTAATGGGAATGGTGGATAAGTATAGTGCATTTTTAGGAGGAGTATATACCGTCATATTGTTGCTTGCAATGTTTGTTTCAGCATTAACTGCAGGCTTTGGTTTTGTTGAAAGGATTAGCAGCAAGGTAAAAATAAGTAAAAAGATTATAATATTAGTTATATGTGCTCTTTCAATACCCCTTTCTAGTGTTGGATTTTCAGGTCTGATAGCTACGATTTATCCTGTCTTTGGATATATGGGTATGTTTATGGTCTTCATGATTTTGATTCAATTTTTTACCCGAGCACCATCATATGTCAACAGGTGGAGGAAATAATAGAGGTTTGAAGGAAATACTACTTAGATTGCAGCTAATGCATCAATATGATAAAATACATTTAAGGTGATTCTAAAAAAATAACTAGTCAATGGGTGTTTCAAAAAAACTGATTTTATTGGGTGGAATTATATATATTGACTAACGAATTTTTTGAAACACCTAAGTACAAATGATTAAATTTGGAGTGAACAAAAGTGAGGGTAAATGAAAACAATATTAGTCAGAAAGGGTCAGGCAACGGGGTAAAGACCATTGTATTTATATTCCTTTTGCTTATAATTGCAGGCACTGCTGCAGTTGCATATTTAAAAAGTCAGGATGTTGATTTGAAAAGTGTTAATTTAAAGGACGTTATAGACAGAAACTTTATAAATAGAAATAATAAATATGAATTAAGTTCAGTTGAATTTGATTATGATGCGAATTTGAATGTAGCTTTTGGAACCCATAAAGGTTATATTGTCAGGTGTTCACGGGACAACATAATTTATCTTGACTCAAACGGTAATGAGCAGTGGACTTATCCGTTGTCCCTTAATAGTCCTGTTCTGAAAGCAGCGGGGTCATACCTTTTGGTGGCAGACTATGGGGCAAAAAGTCTTTTAACTTTTAGTGGAAAAGAAATGCGATGGGAAAAGGAACTGGATAATAATATTATTAATGCAGATATAAATGCAAAGGGTTATGTGACAGTTGTGCATGGAGAGGAAAGAAGCAGAGGGGCTGTGTCGGTTTATAATCGGCAGGGTATGAATTCCTTCACAATAGGAAAGGCAGAGAACTTTATACTGTCTTCAAAGGTTTCATCAAAGGCAAAAAGTGTCTTTATAAACAGTATAGATACATCTGGAATTAGCATGAATACAGTGTTGGAATTTGCCGATTTAAGCGGTAAGCTGTTAAATAACAAAATAGTAAAAGAAAATACCGTTTTTCCTTCTGTATGGTTTATGGAAAACGATAGTTTATTGGCTGTGGGGGATTCGATGTTCATGATTTTGGACAAGGATTTTAAGGAGAAATTGCAACAGACTGTAAACGGGAAAATATTCAGCTCCTGTATTGCCGACGGTAAGTATGCGGTAGTAGCTGCAAATCCAGAAGAAGCAACGGGTATATTTGAAAGCGGCTCGTCAGGAATATGGGTTTATGATACTAATGGAGAAAAGATATCTGAGTACAACATTAAGGGCGAAGTGAGAAATATTAACTCATACAATGATATTGTCGCTGTAAACTCGGGAAATAAGCTTCGTTTTATAGATTTGGGCGGAGAATTGCTTGCAGAATATAGTTCGAACGACGATATAAAAGAAGTGTTTTTTATAAACAGACGTGAGGTTTTGGCTATTTGTAAAGATAAGTTTTTAGTTATCAAGATGAAATAAAGGGAGGTTATTATGAACTGGAGTGATTTGTTTGTAGTTGCAATTATTGTGATTTTTGGCTTGATTGGTATAAAAAACGGATTTATTTATTCGATTTTCAAGATTGTTTCATTCTTTGTTGCATCAATATTATCCGTTAAGTTTTATCCTTTGCTCTCAAATATTATTGATAAGACCTCCATATTTACAAATATTAAGTCGGGAATATTGAAAAATTTGTTGCTACAGAAGGAAGCTCAGGCCGGTATTGCTAATCATGGTGCCCAAACAGCAGTTGGATCGGTGGTGGATGGTCTTAAGTTACCGGAGTTTTTAAAGGAAGCAATAAAGGGACAGTTGTCAAAAGAGAATATAGTGGAGCTTTTTGATTTATCTGCTATAATGGCTAAGATAAGTGATGTGTTGACCCATGTTGTTATTGATATACTTAGTTTATTGCTATTATACATAGCAATAAGAATAGCGTTAATATTCTTAAGATTTATTTTGCAGGGTATTGCTAAACTACCTGTATTTAAACAGATGGATAAGCTTGGTGGTTTTGCCTTTGGAGCTATTGAAGGTCTATTAACAGTTTATATAGTATTTGCCTTCTTAATGCTGTTTGTTTCAGCACCGGCATTTAAAGGTTTTTTTGAAGCTGTTGAGACTTCTGCCGTTGCAAAATTTTTCTATCAAAATAATCTAATAATGGATTGGATGTTTCCTAAAGGTAAGATAATGTAAATACGTTAACGAAATTTGTTTTTAGCTTATAAATAATTAATGTATTATGCTTTTTTTTTAAAACACTAGCATTATGACTTGAATAGTAGTAAAATAAATTTAAAAAAATAATAGCCGGGCTAACCCGGCTATTATTATAAGTATTAATTGGATTGTTTTTCGTTATTAGGCCATTTCAAAAAATAACTTATACAATATTAGTATTTAGGTGATTCTAAAAAAATAACTAGTCAATGAGGTGTTTTAAAAAAGCTGATTTACATTTTTTGCACTGCAAAATAATGTTCCTCTGTTTGAAAGCTTTTAAGCTTTCATGATTGGGTCGGAACTATATATATTGACTAATGAATTCTTTTTATAACACCTTATATATTTAACCAAATTGAAAGCGAGGAGAGAATTATGAGAAGTGATGTAGTAAAGAAGGGCATTGAGAAGACCCCGCATAGAGCACTTTTTAAAGCAATGGGTTACACTGATGAGGAAATAAGAAGACCATTAATAGGTGTGGTAAATTCTAAAAGTGAGATAATTCCTGGACATATACATCTAGATACAATAGCAGAAGCTGTTAAGGCAGGTATAAGAATGGCTGGAGGCACTCCTATTGAATTTGGTGCAATAGGAGTATGTGATGGTATTGCTATGGGGCATGTAGGCATGAAATATTCCCTGGCAACAAGAGAACTTATAGCTGATTCCTGTGAAGCAATGGGTATGGCTCATAGCTTTGACGGTATGGTATTTATACCAAATTGTGACAAGATAGTTCCGGGAATGCTTATGGCAGCTGCAAGGATAAATGTTCCTTCTATTGTTGTAAGTGGTGGCGCAATGCTTTCGTTAAAGAGAAATGGAGTGCAGTTGGATTTGAACAGTACTTTTGAGGCTGTGGGAGCATATAAAGCAGGTAAAATGACCGAAGAAGAGGTATGTGAGTATGAGGATTTTTCTTGTCCAGGATGTGGTTCTTGCTCCGGTATGTTTACTGCAAATTCAATGAATTGTCTGACAGAAGTTTTAGGAATAGGGCTTCCAGGTAACGGTACTATTCCGGCAGTATATGCTGAACGTATAAGACTTGCTAAAACAGCGGGAATGAAGGTAATGGAGCTTGTGGAAAAGGATGTAAAGCCATCGGATATTTTAACACCTAAGGCCTTTGAAAATGCTTTGACTGTTGATATGGCACTAGGGTGTTCGACTAATTCAATTCTCCACCTTCCTGCCATAGCAAATGAGGCAGGTGTAGAGATAAACCTCGATATAGTCAATGAAATAAGCAGCAAAGTTCCGAATCTCTGTAAGCTTGCCCCAGCTGGGCAGCATCACATTCAAGATTTATATGCCGCGGGAGGAGTTCAGGCTGTAATGAATGAACTTTCTAAAAAGGCTTTGTTGAACCTTGATTTGATGACGGTTACAGGTAAAACCGTAGGGGAAAATATAAGCAAGGCTAAAGTGGTTGACAATGAGGTTATAAGAAGTATAGAAAATCCACATAGTGCTACGGGCGGCATTGCCGTATTGAAAGGTAATCTGGCTCCGGATGGTGCGGTTGTGAAGCGTTCTGCCGTTGCTGAGAAGATGCTTGTTCATAAAGGACCGGCAAGGGTATTTGATTCCGAAGAAGAGGTTATAGATGCCATATATAATGGCAGAATACAAAAGGGCGATGTTGTTGTTATAAGGTATGAGGGTCCTAAAGGGGGTCCTGGCATGAGGGAAATGCTTTCGCCTACTTCTGCTATAGCAGGGATGGGACTTGATAAGGATGTTGCTTTAATCACTGATGGTCGTTTTTCCGGAGCGACAAGAGGGGCTTCGATTGGGCACGTTTCACCTGAGGCTATGGAGGGTGGAAATATAGCCTTAGTAAAAGAGGGAGATATTATAAGTATTGATATACCGAAGGGTAAGCTTGTAATGGAGGTTTCCGATGAAGAACTTGCACAAAGGAAAAAACAATGGGTAGCTCCCCAGCCGAAGATAACAAAAGGATATCTTGGAAGATATGCGAAGCTTGTTACTTCTGCAAGTACAGGGGCAGTTTTGAAGGGAAATTAAGGAGGTGGAGCAAATGAAAATTACTGGTGCACAGATTTTGATTGAATGTCTTAAAGAACAGGGTGTAGACACTGTCTTTGGATTTCCTGGTGGTGCTGTTTTAAATATATATGATGCATTGTATAAAGCTAAGGATGATATAAATCATATTCTGACATCCCATGAGCAGGGAGCTTCTCATGCGGCTGACGGCTATGCTAGAGCAACCGGTAAAGTGGGAGTTTGTATTGCAACATCTGGACCTGGAGCCACAAATCTTGTTACAGGGATAGCTACAGCTTATATGGATTCGGTACCTATGATTGCCATTACGGGTCAGGTAGCCACCTCATTACTTGGAAAAGATTCTTTTCAGGAAGTTGATATAACAGGAATTACAATACCTATAACCAAGCACAACTACATTGTGAAGGATGTAAATAAACTGGCGGATGTTGTAAGAGAAGCTTTTATTATAGCTAAAGAGGGTCGTCCAGGGCCTGTATTGATAGATATTTGTAAGGATGTGACAGCAGAAGTAACGGAATATGTTCCTAAAAATCCTAAGAAGCCTAAGGAAACGAGTTTAGGGGTTACAGCCGATGAAATAGATGCAGCGGCAAACATCATTAATAATGCGAAAAGGCCAATAATACTTTCTGGTGGAGGTGTATCCATAGCTGGCGCAAACGAGGAAGTCCTAGAGCTTGCGAATAAAGCATTAATACCCGTAACAACTACGCTAATGGGTATGGGGTCATTTCCAGGGACACATGAGTTGTTTACCGGTATGGTCGGAATGCATGGTACAAAAACTACTAATATGGCAGTGTCCAAAGCAGATCTTTTCATAGCTATCGGAGCAAGATTCAGTGACAGAGTTATTAGTGATGTTAAGAAGTTTGCTCCAGAAGCTAAAATTATGCATATTGACATAGATCCTGCTGAAATTGGGAAAAATATAGTTGTAAATTATCCTCTCGTAGGAAATATTAAAAAGATACTAAAGCACATAAACGTTAAAATTCAAAAAGTAGAAAAATCTGATTGGAATAAGAAGATTTGCCAATGGAAGGAAATGTATCCTTTGAAGTTTCCGAAGGACAATGTATTGAGACCTAATTATATATTGGAAAGAATATACGAACTTACAAAAGGAGATGCAATAATAACGACAGAAGTTGGACAGCATCAAATATGGGCGGCACAGTTTTATAAGTACAAGTCACCTAGACAGTTCCTATCGTCGGGTGGATTAGGTACTATGGGATACGGTCTCGGTGCTTGCATAGGAGCACAAATTGGTAGACGGGACAAAAAGGTAATAAATATTGCAGGTGATGGTAGCTTTAGAATGAATTGTAATGAGATAGCAACGGCAGTCGAATACAAAATTCCTATAATTGTAGCTATATTTAACAATCATGTGCTAGGGATGGTAAGACAGTGGCAAAATCTCTTTTATGACAGTAGATATTCCTCAACAACTATTGATAGGGGCACTAATTTTGTGGCTCTTGCTGAGGCCTATGGTGCGATTGGAATAGATGTTAAAAAACCTGAAGAAGTAGATGCTGCTTTGAAAAAAGCATTAGCTTCAAAGGATACGCCTGTAGTAATTAATTTTGAAATAGACAGAGATGACAAGGTCTTTCCAATAGTTCCTCCAGGGGCAGCTATAAGTGATTTAATTGAAGAATAAAAACTTTGGGGCATTAAAGCCCCTTCGGTTTTGTTTTTTCATTTTACTGGGGATTGGGAAGAAACAAGTTTGGCAAGGAACATTCAGAAACATTTACTAATTATCTTGACTTTTATAGATAAATGTGTTAAATTAGTGGTTGTTTCTCTCTGTAAGTCTTTTTTTTATGTCGAAAAGATATTTTTGATATATATACGATAAGTGTGTGGAGGTGTGAAAGATGAGAGTAAAAATTACATTAGCATGCAGCGAATGCAAGCAAAGAAATTATGATTCAATGAAGAACAAGAAGAATGATCCTGACAGACTTGAAATGAGAAAGTACTGTAGATTTTGCCGTAAGCATACTGATCATAAGGAGACAAAGTAGTTTTTGTTTCCATGACTCACAATAAGGCTAAAAATACGGAAATGGAGATGTGTTTATATGGCTGAAGAGGTGAAAAACTCAAAACTTGCTGCTACTAGCAATAAACTTAGCAAGTTCTTTAAGGACATTATTAGCGAACTTAAAAAGGTTGTGTGGCCTACTCGTGTTCAAGTTGTAAAGAATACGATAACAGTTTTGATTGCCTGTTTTTTAATAGGAGCAATTATTTGGCTGGCTGACGCTGGTTTTGGAAACCTAAGAAAATTGGTGTTCAAAATATAATGCGTAAGAGTTTTTGGCGGTATGCAATCTTATTAAAGGAGGACTAGTGGCTTTATGCAAGTAGATGATACACCGGAAGGTGCAAAATGGTATGTTGTTCATACTTATTCCGGGTATGAAAACAAAGTTAAGGCTAACCTTGAAAAAATCGTTGAAAACAGGAGCATGCAAGAGTATATATTGGACATAGTGGTTCCAATGGAAGAGCAGATTGAAATCAAAGATGGGAAGAAAAAGGCTACACTTAAAAAAGTATTCCCGGGTTATGTTCTTGTTAAGATGATAATGTCTGACGAATCATGGTATATAGTCAGAAATACTAGAGGTGTGACCGGATTTGTTGGACCTGGATCAAAGCCTGTTCCTTTATCTGATGAAGAAGTTAGGGTAATGGGTGTTGAGGAATTTATGCCTGTTCTTGACTATGAAGTCGGTGATAATGTAAGAGTTGCTACCGGTCCTTTGGAAAACTTCATAGGAATAGTCGAGGAGATAAATTTCGAAAAGAAAAAAGTGAGGGTTTCCGTATCTATGTTTGGCAGGGAAACTCCGGTTGAATTGGAACTATTCCAGATTCAAAAGATATAAATAATAGAGATGACTTTTTATGTGTTTCTATTTGTTATATAAGTTAAGAGTGGATTTTTAAGTAAATTTGGGAGGTGGATATTATGGCTAAGAAAATTGCTGGCTATGTAAAACTTCAAATTCCTGCGGGGAAAGCAACTCCGGCTCCACCGGTTGGACCAGCTTTAGGACAACATGGCGTAAACATAATGGGATTTTGTAAAGAATTTAACGAGAAGACTGCAAAGGATGCAGGGTTAATAATCCCTGTCGTTATTACAGTATATGCGGACAGGTCTTTCTCATTCGTTACAAAAACACCGCCGGCTTCAATTTTATTGAAGAAGGCATGTAAAATAGAAAGCGGTTCCGGTAAACCGAACAGAGACAAGGTTGCAAAGATTTCAAAAGATGAAGTCAGAAAAATCGCAGAATTAAAGTTGCCAGACTTAAATGCTGCATCAGTTGAAGCAGCTATGAGTATGATAGCAGGAACTGCTAGAAGTATGGGAATAGTTGTTGAAGACTAAACGCATGGGAATAGCGAAAAATAGACTTCCATGTTATTGTGAGATGGCATTTAATCAAGTTTTTCGTTATTCAAAAGTTGGAACTTAATATTTAGAGGTTCCTTAATAACTCAATTAGTAAAGTGGGAGGAAACTTAATGTTTCCGAAATTATTCCGACTCTTTCGAACGAAGTGAAAGAGTCAAAAACGGAGGGACTAGATGTCCCGGAGGGTTTATTACCACAAAGGAGATGAAAATCGTGAAAAGAGGAAAAAAATATCAAGACAGTGCTAAAGTTGTTGATAGATTGAAGTTATATGATCCAGCAGAAGCATTGGATCTAGCTCAAAAGACTGCTAAAGCAAAGTTTGATGAGACTGTTGAGGCACATATCAGACTTGGGGTTGACTCAAGACATGCTGACCAACAGGTTAGAGGTGCTGTTGTACTTCCTCACGGAACAGGTAAAAAAGTTCGTGTATTGGTTTTCGCTAAAGGCGATAAAGTAAAGGAAGCTGAACAGGGCGGAGCAGATTATGTTGGCGCAGAAGATATGGTTACAAAAATACAAAAAGAAAATTGGTTTGAATTTGATGTAGTAGTTGCAACTCCTGACATGATGGGTGTAGTTGGTAGACTTGGTAAAGTACTTGGACCAAAAGGTCTTATGCCAAACCCAAAAGCAGGTACTGTTACAATGGATGTAGCTAAGGCGATTTCAGATATCAAAGCAGGTAAAATAGAGTACAGATTGGATAAGACAAACATTATTCACTGTCCTATTGGAAAAGCTTCTTTTGGTTCAGAAAAGCTTCTTGATAACTTCCGCACATTGATGACAGCTGTCGTAAAGGCAAAACCAACAGCAGCAAAGGGTCAATACCTAAAGAGTGTTGTTGTATCATCTACAATGGGACCTGGTATTAAGGTTAATCCACAAAAAGTAACCGAGTAAGACCAAATTTTAAATATATTGTAACAAAATTGTTTTAAAAAAGGTCTTTACAAAATTGAAATAATGTTATAATATAACCTTTGTGAATTTAATATTGAATTACCATAGACCATAGACAGTAGGTTACTTGATAAAACAAGTAATAATTGATTATTATGTAATCGGCCTACCGAGGTGAGTTATAACTTTAATAGTTACCCCTCCATGTCTGTGTGCATGTGAGGGGCTTTATATTTGCATTATTTATTATCAAGTTTTAAGGAGGTGGAATTAAAAGTGCCAAGTGAAAAGATTCTTGCAAAAAAGAAGGATATAGTGAGTGAGTTATCCGAAAAAATCAAAAGTGCTAAAACGATAGTTTTTGCTGATTATAGAGGACTCACAGTTGAACAGGATACAGAGCTTAGAAATGCTTTAAGAAAAGCTGGAGTTGAATATGGTGTTGTAAAAAACACATTAACTAAACTTGCAGCAGACGAAAACGGGCTTAATGATCTCGCACCTCACTTTAACGGACCTACAGCTATGGCAATCAGTACAGATGATGTTATAGCTCCTGCGAAGATTTTAGCTGAATACTCTAAAAAGTATGAAAAGCTTCAAATTAAGGTAGGTGTTGTTGAGGGTAAGATTTTCGACGAGAGTTCAATCAAAGTACTAGCAGCATTACCGCCAAAAGAGGAATTGATTGCAAAAGCTTTGGGCAGCATGAAGGCTCCGATTACTGGTTTCGTAAACGTATTAAATGGAAACATAAGAGGTTTGGTAGTAGCTTTAAATGCTATTGCTGAGAAACAGGCAAATGCATAAGGAATAGATAAAATATCTTTTCCACAAATATTAAAATAAAAATTATTAACGGAGGTATATAAAAATGGCTAGCGAAAAAGTTACAAAATTAATCGAAGAGGTAAAAGCATTAACAGTATTGGAATTATCAGAATTGGTAAAGGCTTTAGAAGAAGAATTTGGTGTGTCTGCAGCAGCTCCAGTAGCAGTAGCAGTAGCAGGTCCAGCAGCTGGCGGAGAAGCAGCAGTAGAAAAAACTGAGTTTGATGTAATATTGAAAGCAGCAGGAGACGAAAAGATTAAAGTTATCAAAGTTGTTAGAGAAGTAACTGGTCTTGGACTAAAAGAAGCAAAAGATCTAGTTGATGGTGCTCCTAAGACAATAAAAGAGAACGTAGCAAAAGCTGATGCAGATGCTATGGTAGCTAAATTTAAAGAAGTTGGCGCAACTGTAGAAGTTAAGTAATTTAGCCTAATAAATTTATAGGGTGTTTAGTCCCAAATGGTTTTAGGATTTTTACTTAGTAAATTTCTAGCAAGAAGGGCTCCTCAATGAGGAGCCTTTTTAGTATACCTCTAACAAATTGAAATAAAAGAGAGAGGTGTATACAATAAAAAGGATTTTTTGTAGAACGTTGTTGAAAAAGTAAATTTTCATGGAAATAAAATGCGGCATAAAAATGTAAAATAAAAGTAGAAATAATTAAACATAATACCGATGTTGACAAGTTGATACTTATATGTTAGAATTATAAACTGCGTTATAACTTCAGCGCAAAGTACCAAATATTGCTTAAGAAAATAGATTATTTTAACAATTTTTAAATTTAATAGTTATTTAATTATAGCATAATTGAATAAGTGAGACAATATTTGTTAATAATAATTTAATATTCAGACCATTAAATATATGGATTATTATATGTACATAATAAAAAAATATACTGGGGATCTATGACAGAATTAATTTATAATACATACCGCAGCAGAAGCTGCAATCAAAGTAGTAAATCGAGCTGTGGCAAACAGCGGAACGATATCTTTTCAAAAGTGTCTTACAACGCTACGATATAAGACTTTTAGTACAAGAGTTTGATAAATAGACAAACTTTTTGAGAAGAATTGCATATGAGGCTAAGCTAAGTGCTTTTAAACATATACGAGCTTCGTATAAATAGAGTAATGTTAAAAAGTAATGACAAAATATTCAATACTACAGAGCTTTAAAAAGGCTTTGTATTAATTTATAGATTTAGTAAAAAGGACGGTTTTAATTACTTGATTTTGATTTATGTTAAGTAAAATACATAATTTCCTTTTAAAGTAGTGAAAGCTTATAGAGCATTAAGCTCTTGTGCTTTTGACTCTTTCAGTAGAAAGAGGAGTAATAAAGGGTTGTATGTATTAAATCATTTTTTGTGCGTAAAAAGCACCGTGGCAAAAGTCTAATATTATGAGGTGATTTTTGATGGTACATCCCGTGCGATTGGGAAGAAACGTAAGAATGAGTTATTCTAAGATTGACGAAGTCATTGATATGCCAAATCTTATCGAAATTCAGAGAAATTCCTACATTCAATTTCTTGAGGATGGATTAAGAGAAGTGTTTAGAGATGTTTCGCCTATCACCGACTATACCGGAAATTTAATTCTAGATTTTGTGGATTATTCCATTGACGACAATCCAAAATACACTGTTGAAGAGTGTAAAGAAAGGGATTCAACTTATTCTGCTCCACTGAAGGGAAAAGTGCGTCTCATTAATAAGGAGACTGGAGAAGTCAAGGAACAGGAAATATTTATGGGTGATTTTCCTCTTATGACGGAAAACGGAACCTTTATTATCAACGGAGCTGAAAGAGTTATAGTAAGCCAGTTGGTAAGATCCCCAGGAATTTATTATTCTATGAAATTTGATAAAACAGGAAAGCAGTTGTATTCAAATACTGTTATTCCAAACAGAGGCGCATGGCTTGAGTATGAAACAGACTCAAATGATATTATATCTGTTAGAATTGATAGAACGAGAAAACTTCCAATAACAGTTTTAATTAGAGCATTAGGATATGGCACTGACCTTGAAATAGCTGAGTTGCTAGGCGAGGATGAAAGAATTATTGCAACAATACAGAAAGATAGTTCAAAGACAGAAGAGGAAGGTTTGCTTGAAATTTACAAAAGATTGAGACCGGGTGAGCCACCTACTGTTGAAAGTGCACGATCCCTTTTAGCTAGTTTGTTCTTTGATCCAAAGAGATATGATTTAGCTAAATTCGGTAGATTCAAATTTAACAAGAAGCTATCTATTGCCTCAAGAATTAATGGCTATTTGGCAGCTGAGAATATAGTTGATCCTGAAACTGGAGAAGTTATAGTAGCAGAGGGCGAGAAAATAAGTAGGGAAAATGCTGAGAAAATCCAGAATTCCGGTATTAATTCCGTATACCTAAGCGTTGAAGGCAAAAAGCTTAAAGTTATGGGAAATGATATGGTTGACCTTAAAAGCTATGTGGAATTTGAACCTAAAGAAATAGGCATCAATGAAAAGGTCAGACTCAGTGTGCTAAAAACTATTCTTGAAGAAAACAAGGATAGCGATGTTGAGGAATTGAAGAAAGCCATTAAAGAAAAGATAGATGAATTAATTCCAAAGTATATTACGGTTGAAGATATTATTGCTTCAATTAACTATATAATTACCTTAAGTTATGGAGTCGGTCAAGTTGACGATATAGACCATTTAGGAAACAGAAGACTTCGTTCAGTGGGAGAACTATTGCAGAATCAGTTTAGAATAGGTCTTGCAAGAATGGAGAGGGTAGTAAGAGAAAGGATGACTATTCAGGATATTGATATAGTTACTCCCCAAGCTCTTATAAACATTAGACCGGTAGTTGCTGCGATAAAAGAGTTTTTTGGAAGCAGTCAGTTGTCGCAGTTTATGGACCAAACCAACCCTCTAGCAGAGCTCACCCATAAAAGAAGATTGAGTGCGTTAGGCCCAGGAGGACTAAGTAGAGAAAGAGCCGGATTCGAAGTCCGCGATGTTCACCACTCTCACTATGGACGTATGTGCCCTATAGAAACACCAGAGGGACCGAATATAGGTCTTATTGGATCCTTGAGTACTTTTGCTAGGGTCAATGAGTATGGCTTTATTGAAGCGCCTTATAGAAGGGTCAATAGGGAGACATTAAGGGTAACCGACGATATAGTATATCTTACTGCTGATGAAGAGGATGAATTTATTATAGCTCAGGCAAATGAACCTCTTGATGAAAAGGGGACATTTCTTGATAAAAAGGTAATATGTAGAGCAAGAGAAGAATTCCTTGAAGTTGAACCAATAAAAGTGGATTTTATGGATGTATCGCCAAAGCAGATAGTATCTGTAGCTACATCTATGATTCCGTTCCTTGAAAATGATGATGCAAACCGTGCACTTATGGGAGCAAACATGCAGCGTCAGGCCGTTCCGCTTGTCAAAACAGATTCACCTATAGTAGGAACCGGAATAGAGTATAAGGCGGCAAAAGATTCTGGAGTTTGTGTATTGGCAAAGAGTTCCGGTGTAATTGAAAAGGTAAGTGCGAGTGAAATTGTTATAAGAACTAAAGAAGGAAAAAGAGATATATATAAGTTATTGAAATACTTAAGATCCAATCAGGGAACGTGTATCAATCAGAAACCTATTGTCAGAAGAGGCGAAGAAGTAGAAAAGGGTGATGTAATTGCTGATGGACCATCTACTGATAAAGGTGAAATAGCTTTAGGAAGAAATATTCTTATTGGTTTTATGACCTGGGAGGGCTATAATTACGAGGATGCTATTTTGATAAGCGAAAAGCTTGTTAAAGAAGACGTGTTTACATCCATTCACATAGAAGAGTATGAAGCAGAATCAAGGGATACAAAATTAGGACCAGAAGAAATAACAAGGGAAATTCCCAATGTCAGTGAAGATTCTCTCAAAGACTTAGATGAAAGAGGAATTATTAGAATCGGTGCTGAAGTAAGATCAGGAGATATCCTTGTAGGAAAAGTAACACCAAAGGGCGAAACGGAGTTGACAGCTGAAGAGAGATTATTAAGAGCAATCTTTGGTGAGAAGGCAAGGGAAGTTAGAGATACTTCACTTCGTGTACCTCATGGTGAATCGGGTATAATTGTTGATGTAAAAGTGTTTACAAGAGAAAATGGAGATGAGCTCTCACCGGGAGTAAATCAACTTGTTAGAGTATATATAGCACAGAAAAGAAAAATATCTGTTGGAGATAAGATGGCAGGAAGACACGGAAATAAGGGTGTTATTTCAAGAATACTTCCTGAAGAGGATATGCCGTTCCTTCCGGATGGTACACCACTTCAGATAGTACTTAACCCTCTTGGCGTTCCTTCCCGTATGAATATCGGTCAGGTATTGGAAGTCCATCTTGGTTTTGCCGCAAAGGCTCTTGGATGGAAGATTGCCACTCCAGTTTTTGATGGAGCAACAGAGCAAGATATTATGGATACGTTAGTGAAAGCAGGAATTTCAGAAGACGGTAAGTCAGTTTTATATGACGGAAGAACAGGATTACCTTTTGAAAACAGGGTTACAGTGGGTTACATGTACATATTGAAGCTTGCTCACCTTGTTGATGATAAAATACATGCTCGTTCAACCGGACCATACTCGCTTGTTACTCAGCAGCCTCTCGGAGGTAAAGCTCAGTTTGGTGGGCAGAGGTTTGGAGAGATGGAAGTTTGGGCCCTTGAAGCATATGGTGCTGCCTATACACTACAGGAAATACTTACAGTTAAGTCAGATGACGTTGTAGGTAGGGTAAAAACCTATGAAGCTATAGTTAAGGGAGAAAATGTTCCTGAGCCTGGAATACCAGAGTCTTTCAAGGTTTTGATAAAAGAATTGCAGAGTTTGTGTCTTGATGTTAAAGTTTACTCTGAGGAACAGGAAGAAATTGCTATTAAGGAATCTGTTGAAGATGACCTTGAAGAACTCAATGTAAATATTGAAGGAAGCGAAGAGGAGATTCCTGTAAGTGAATTTGAGGATGTTGCTGAGGAAACTTTAGAAGATGATTTGGATACAGATGAATTTGAATTATCCGACTTAGGTAGTGTGGTTCATGAGGAAAATCTTGATGAAAGCACTCTTGATGAAGACCTCTTTGTTGACGAAGAGGTGAGTGAAGATTTCGAAGAAGATGATGGTGAATTTTAAGGAAGGGAGAAATGGCCGTGTTTGAACTTAATAATTTTGATTCAATGAGAATTGGTTTAGCTTCTCCAGAGAAGATTAGGGAATGGTCTAAAGGTGAGGTGAAAAAGCCGGAGACAATAAATTATAGGACGTTAAAGCCGGAAAGAGATGGTCTTTTTTGCGAAAGAATATTTGGTCCCCAGAAAGACTGGGAGTGTCATTGCGGTAAATATAAGAGGATAAGATATAAAGGAATTGTTTGTGACCGTTGTGGAGTTGAAGTAACTCGGTCAAAAGTTAGAAGAGAAAGAATGGGGCACATTGAACTTGCCGCCCCGGTATCTCATATATGGTATTTCAAGGGTATTCCTAGTAGAATGGGTTTACTCTTGGATATGTCACCGAGAGCGCTTGAAAAGGTATTATATTTTGCAGCATACATTGTAATTGATCCAGGTCAAACGCCACTTTCAAAAAAGCAGATACTGTCTGAAAAGGAATACAGGGACAGCGTTGAAAAGTTTGGACAAAATTTTAAGGCAGGAATGGGTGCAGAAGCAGTTAAAGAGCTTCTTGCAGAAATTGACCTTGAAGCACAATCAAGAGACTTAAGAGCAGACCTTACCGATAGTACAGGGCAAAAAAGGGTAAGGACAATTAAAAGGCTCGAAGTTGTAGAGGCTTTTAAACAATCTTCCAACAAACCAGAGTGGATGGTTTTAGACGTAATACCTGTAATTCCGCCGGAATTAAGACCGATGGTACAGTTGGACGGTGGTAGGTTTGCGACTTCAGACCTTAATGACTTATATAGAAGGGTTATCAATAGAAATAACAGGCTAAAAAGGCTTCTTGATCTTGGTGCTCCCGACATTATTGTAAGAAATGAAAAGAGAATGCTTCAAGAAGCTGTTGATGCTTTGATAGATAACGGAAGGAGAGGAAGGCCAGTAACCGGACCGGGGAACAGACCTTTAAAATCTCTTTCAGATATGCTTAAAGGTAAACAGGGACGTTTTAGACAGAACCTTCTCGGAAAACGTGTTGACTATTCCGGACGTTCCGTTATCGTTGTAGGTCCTGAACTTAAAATATATCAATGTGGATTGCCTAAAGAAATGGCTTTGGAATTGTTCAAACCTTTTGTTATGAAGAAGCTTGTAAATGATGGGCTTGCCCACAATATTAAAAGTGCTAAGAGAATGGTTGAAAGGGTAAAAAATGAAGTTTGGGATGTATTGGAGGAAGTTATAAAAGAACATCCAGTACTTCTGAATCGTGCACCAACTCTTCATAGACTCGGTATTCAAGCTTTTGAACCTGTTTTAGTAGAAGGTAGAGCACTTAAGCTTCACCCACTGGTTTGTACAGCATATAACGCTGACTTTGACGGAGACCAAATGGCTGTTCACGTACCGTTATCAGCTGAAGCACAAGCTGAGGCAAGGTTCTTGATGCTTTCAGCAAATAACCTTTTAAAGCCTCAGGATGGAAAACCGGTTGCGGTTCCAACTCAGGACATGGTTTTAGGAAGTTATTATATGACTATAGTTAAAGATGGTTCAAAGGGTGAAGGTAAGGTGTTCGGAAGCATTGATGAAGCGGTTATGGCCTATGAAAGTGACGATATAACGCTCCATTCTAAAATAAGGGTAAGATTCAAGAAAGAGTTTGACGGAGTCGAAAAATCAAAAATTATTGATTGTACTGTTGGTAGGTTGTTGTTTAACGAAGGTATTCCACAGGATCTTGGGTTCGTAGATAGGTCAGATCCTGATAAGGCATTTGATATAGAAATAGACTTCTTAGTAGGAAAAAGTGAGCTAAGGAAAATAGTTGAAAAGAGTATAAGAGTTCATGGTATTACCGATACTGCTAAACTTCTTGATTTGATTAAGTCAAAAGGTTTCAAGTATTCAACTAGGGGTGCTATAACAATAGGGGTATCCGACATGGTTATTCCTGAAGTTAAGGCAAAGCATATCAAAGAAACGGAAGATAAGATTGAAAATATCTTAAGACAATACAAGAGAGGTCTTATATCTGACGAAGAAAGATATAACTCCGTTATAGCATGTTGGAATGAGGCATCAGAAATAATTACACAAGCACTTATTAACAACCTTGATAGATTTAACCCTGTATATATGATGTCACAGTCTGGAGCGAGGGGTAACATTAACCAGATAAAACAGCTCGCTGGTATGAGGGGACTTATGGCAGATACGTCAGGTAAGACCATTGAGGTTCCTATAAAAGCTAATTTCCGTGAGGGACTAAACGTTATGGAGTTCTTTATATCGACCCATGGTGCGAGAAAAGGTCTTGCGGATACTGCGTTAAGAACGGCTGACTCCGGATACTTGACAAGACGTCTTGTTGACGTTAGTCAGGATGTTATAGTTCGAGAAAATGACTGCGGAACAAGAAAAGGCATTGAAATCGGCGATGTAAAAGATGGTAACGAAATAATAGAGGAACTTTCAGAAAGGCTAGTAGGAAGATATCCAGCAGGCAATATTATTCATCCTGAGACGGGTGAAATATTAGTAACAGCTGATAAAATGATAAATGAGAAAGATGCTGATAGAATAGTAAAGAGCGGTATGAAGAAGGTAAAGATAAGATCAGTATTGACTTGTCATTCGGAATACGGAGTGTGTGCTAAATGCTATGGTGCGAATCTTGCAACTGCTGAAGAGTGTAACGTAGGTGAAGCCGTTGGTATTATAGCCGCACAATCTATAGGTGAGCCCGGAACCCAGCTTACGATGAGAACGTTCCATACTGGTGGTGTTGCCGGTGATGATATAACACAAGGTTTGCCTCGTGTTGAGGAACTTTTCGAAGCAAGAAAGCCTAAGGGGCTGGCTATTGTTTCTGAACTAAACGGTACTGTCAAGTTGGTTGAATCAAAGAAAAAGAGAGAAGTTGTAATTACATCTAATGAAAATGAAGCAAAGAATTATCTAATTCCATACGGTTCAAGAATTAAAGTAATGGACGGAGATCTTGTGGAAGCCGGTGATGAGCTTACAGAAGGTTCTGTAAACCCGCATGACGTATTAAAGATTAAAGGTATAACCGGTGTTCAGGCATATTTACTTCAGGAAGTTCAAAGAGTTTATAGACTTCAGGGTGTTGATATCAACGATAAACACATTGAGGTTATTGTAAGACAAATGTTAAGAAAAGTTAAAGTAGATGATTGCGGAGATACTACTCTTTTGCCAGGTGGACTTGTCGATGCATTTGATTTCGAAGAAGAAAATGCAAAAGTTGTAGCAGAAGGTAAGAGACCTGCAGTAGGCAAACGTGCATTGCTAGGAATAACAAAGGCATCTCTTGCTACCGAATCCTTCCTGTCGGCGGCATCTTTCCAAGAGACAACAAGGGTGTTGACAGAGGCCGCTATAAAAGGAAAGATAGATCCGCTAGTTGGTCTTAAGGAGAATGTAATAATAGGTAAGCTTATACCGGCAGGAACTGGTATGAGTAGATATAAGGATATAAGTATTAGTACTGTGACTGAATAAAAATTGAACTTTTGTTGTTTTGATAAAATCTCGTACTTGTAAAGGTACGGGATTTTATTGCGCATCTTTTTTCTTTTTTATATATACACCTTGACAAAATAAGAACTTCGGTGATAAAATATTCAAGTATGTAAAATTGCGAATTTTGTATTTGACTGCAATTGACGTGTAAAGCAGCTAAACAGCATAGTTTTACTATGATATAGGATTTTATCAAAGACTGATAGGGATAACAAAAAAGTAAATTTAATATTGTATCTATAACATTATTTGATTTTTCGTTGTTATTCTAAGTAGCACCTGATAATAATCGTTCCTTACTGGTAAGGAGGGTAAGAGTTGATTGAAAGCTTAAGAGATGGAAATAAGGCAGTGGGAATTAAGCAGACAATTAAGGCAATTGAAAAAGGTTCAGTTAAGATTGTCTATATTGCAAAAGATGCAGATGAGCGCGTAGTGGGTAAGATTGTTGAGTTGTGTAGAAAAGGCAATATTCAACTTAAATATGTCGATACAATGAAGTCGCTAGGCAAAGCATGTAATATAGATGTTGGAGCCGCAGTTGCATGTAAAATTGAATAACATGACCTAATTAAAGCAAATGTCCAAAAATCAATGAGGCTTAAAAGTCTCCAAGATTTTTTTCACATTACACAATACCTTAAAAGGAGGTGAAAAAATGCCAACATTTAACCAGTTAGTTAGAAAAGGGAGACAGACTATTGAAAAGAAATCAAATTCTCCTGCACTGCAAAAAGGATTTAATTCATTGCGAAAAAAGTCTACAGATTTGAACTGCCCTCAAAAGAGAGGTGTATGTACTGTAGTTAAGACAACGACACCTAAAAAACCTAACTCTGCATTAAGAAAGGTTGCAAGGGTTCGTTTAACTAACGGTATTGAAGTGTCTGCTTATATTCCCGGTATAGGCCACAATCTTCAGGAACACAGTGTTGTTCTTATAAGAGGAGGAAGAGTTAAAGACTTACCAGGTGTTAGGTACCATATTGTTCGTGGAACACTTGATACTGCAGGCGTTGCAAAGAGAATGCAGTCAAGATCAAAATATGGTACAAAGAGACCAAAAGCAGGTGCAGCCAGCAAGTAAGTAAGATCATATGACGTGCTTTGCGCGATGTATGGTAGTTGAAAAATTAGGTGCTTAGTACGTTGTTTTATATATATTATATTGGCAAGTACACAGCGCTGACGACGGGCAGGCAAAATGTCATGTCCGCGAGTACCGATGATATTTTTATATCATAAGAAGGAGGGAAGAAAGGTGCCAAGAAAAGGATATATAGCAAAAAGAGATGTATTACCGGATCCAATTTATAATGACAAGGTTGTTACAAAACTTGTTAATAATATAATGGAAGACGGTAAAAAGGGTGTTGCTCAAAAGATTTGTTACGAAGCTTTTGACATTATCAAGGAAAAAACTGGTAAAGACCCATTAGAAGTTTTCGAACAGGCTTTAAACAATATTATGCCGGTTCTTGAAGTAAAGGCAAGAAGAGTTGGTGGTGCGACTTACCAGGTTCCTATGGAAGTTAGACCCGAAAGAAGACAGGCTTTAGGCTTAAGATGGTTGGTTAATTATTCAAGACTAAGAGGCGAGAGGACTATGAGAGAAAGACTTGCCGCTGAAATACTCGATGCAATTAACAATTTGGGCGGAGCTTATAAAAAGAAGGATGATACCCATAAAATGGCTGAGGCTAACAAAGCTTTTGCACATTATAGATGGTAAAATCCAATTCTATATATGGATAAAGTCATTGCTGTTAGAGCGTGATGGTTTGAAAGGAAGGTAGAAATGCCCAGGCAATTTAGTTTAGAAAACACTAGAAATATTGGAATTATGGCTCATATAGATGCAGGTAAGACAACAACTACTGAGCGTATTCTATTTTATACCGGTAAGGTTCATAAAATAGGTGAGACCCATGAGGGTGCTGCAACTATGGACTGGATGGAGCAAGAGCAGGAAAGAGGTATAACGATTACATCAGCTGCCACTACTGCTCAGTGGAAAGGAAATAGAGTAAATATTATAGATACGCCGGGCCACGTTGACTTTACAGTTGAAGTTGAGAGATCACTTCGTGTTCTTGACGGATCTGTTACATTGTTCTGTGCTAAAGGTGGAGTTGAACCTCAATCAGAGACTGTTTGGAGACAAGCGGACAGATATCATGTTCCTCGTATGGCATATGTTAATAAAATGGACATAATGGGAGCCGATTTCTTCAACTGTATTAAAATGATGAAGGAAAGACTTCAGGCTAATGCTGTTCCCCTTCAACTTCCTATAGGTAAGGAAGATCATTTTGATGGACTCGTTGACCTTGTTCTGATGAAGGCATACTATTATATGGATGATCTCGGAAATGTTATTGAAGAGAGAGAAATTCCTGATGATATGAAGGAACTTGCAGAAGAATATAGAGGCAAGCTTGTTGAGGCCATTTCAGAACAAGATGAAGAGCTTATGATGAAATACCTAGAGGGTGAAGAGCTTACACTAGAAGAAATTAAAAAGGGTATAAGAAAAGCAACGATTAGTGTTAGCATGATACCAGTTATGTGTGGTTCTTCATATAAAAACAAAGGCGTTCAGAAGCTTTTGGATGCTGTAATTGATTATATGCCGTCACCACTTGATATACCTGCAATAAAAGGTATGTCACAAGATGGTGAGGAAGAAATAGAAAGACCAGCTGATGACAATGCTCCTTTTGCAGCATTAGCATTTAAGATAATGGCTGACCCTTTTGTAGGAAAACTATGTTTTTTTAGAGTTTATTCAGGTAAACTTACATCAGGCTCCTACGTTTTAAATGCAACTAAAGGTAAAAGGGAAAGAATCGGTAGAATACTCCAGATGCATGCAAACCATAGAGAAGAACTCGAGATGGTTTATTCCGGAGATATTGCTGCTGCTGTAGGACTTAAGGATACTACTACAGGGGACACATTATGTGATGAGTCAAATCCTGTTATATTAGAATCTATGGATTTCCCAGAGCCGGTTATTTCAGTTGCTATTGAACCTAAGACAAAAGTTGGACAAGAGAAGATGGGAATAGCTTTAGCGAAGCTTGCTGAAGAGGACCCAACCTTCAGAACGCATACTGATACTGATACTGGGCAAACTATAATTGAAGGTATGGGTGAATTGCATCTTGATATTATTGTTGACCGTATGATGAGGGAGTTCAAGGTTGAAGCAAACGTTGGTAATCCTCAGGTTGCGTACAAGGAGACTATCAGAAAAACTGTCAAAGCAGAGGGTAAATTTGTTAGACAGTCAGGTGGTAGAGGACAGTACGGCCACTGTTGGATTGAAATGGAGCCTAGAGAACCCGGAGAAGGTTATGAGTTTGTTAACAAAATCGTTGGTGGTGTAGTTCCAAAAGAGTACATCGGTCCAATTGATTCAGGTATTCAAGAAGCAATGAATAGCGGTATTTTAGGTGGATATCCAGTTGTGGATATAAAATGCACTCTTTATGACGGATCATACCATGAAGTTGACTCTTCAGAAATGGCATTTAAGATTGCTGGATCCATGGCTTTTAAGGATGGTATGAAGAAGGGTGATCCTGTACTACTTGAGCCTATAATGAAAGTTAGTGTTACAGTTCCTGAAGAATACATGGGAGATGTAATGGGTGACTTGAACTCAAGAAGAGGAAGAATTGAAGGTATGGAAGCACGTAATGGAGTTCAGGTTATAAATGCAAATGTTCCATTATCTGAAATGTTTGGATATGCTACAACTTTACGTTCAAGAAGCCAAGGTAGAGGTGTTTTCACAATGCAGATAAGTCACTTTGAAGAGGTTCCTAGAAATATTCAGGAAGCTGTTCTAAGTGGAAGAGCTGGTAAATAATATATTGTGTATCTATCAATAGGATCAGCATTAAGCAGGGGATGTGCAAGAACTGTATATTCCCTGTAAACATAATTATAATAACTAACAAAAAATCAGTATTTTTACTGAAAAAGGAGGAGAATTAATAATGGCAAAAGCTAAATTTGAAAGAAACAAACCCCACGTTAATATCGGAACAATAGGTCACGTTGACCATGGTAAGACTTCTTTAACTGCAGCTATTACAAAAGTATTGAGTTTTATCGGAAAGGCAAATTTTTCTGCATATGACCAAATTGATAAGGCTCCAGAAGAAAAAGAGAGAGGTATTACAATCTCAACTTCTCACGTTGAGTATGAAACTGACAACAGACACTATGCACACGTTGACTGCCCAGGCCATGCTGACTATGTTAAAAACATGATCACTGGTGCTGCTCAGATGGATGGTGCTATACTAGTTGTTTCAGCTGCTGATGGTCCTATGCCTCAGACAAGAGAACACATTCTTTTGGCTCGTCAGGTTGGTGTTCCATACATAGTTGTTTTCTTAAACAAATGTGATATGGTTGACGATGAAGAACTTATCGAGTTAGTTGAAATGGAACTTAGAGAATTGTTGAGCTCCTACGAATTCCCAGGTGATGATATTCCAATAGTTAGAGGTTCTGCTCTTGATGCACTTGAGTGCACAGCTACAACTACAGATGCTAAAGAATATGCTCCAATTATGGAGTTAATGGCAAAAGTAGATGAGTATATACCAACTCCTGAAAGAGCAACTGACAAAGCATTCCTTATGCCTGTGGAAGATGTTTTCTCAATTACAGGTCGTGGAACTGTTGCTACAGGTAGGGTTGAAAGAGGTACAATAAAGGTTTCTGATGAAATTGAAATCGTTGGTTTGATGGAAGCTCCTAAGAAATCTGTTGTAACTGGTATAGAAATGTTTAGAAAACTTCTTGATTCAGCTGTTGCTGGTGATAATATCGGTGCTCTTTTAAGAGGTGTTCAAAGAGATGAAATCGAAAGAGGACAGGTTCTTGCAAAGCCAGGATCAATCAAACCTCACACTCATTTCGAAGCACAGGTTTACGTATTGACTAAAGAAGAGGGTGGAAGACACACTCCATTCTTTAACAATTATAGACCACAATTCTATTTCAGAACTACAGACGTTACAGGAGTTGTTGAACTTCCTGCAGGTACTGAAATGGTTATGCCTGGTGACCACATCACTATGACAATCAAATTGATCACTCCAATAGCTATGGACGAAGGATTAAAGTTCGCTATTCGTGAAGGTGGAAGAACTGTTGGATCAGGTAACGTTAATAAAATTATTGAATAATAGTTTAATAATTATAAGAGGGGTTGGACATTTTGTCCGATCCCTCTTTGCTGTTTTGAAAATTAAGTTGTTTTTATTGTTTTGAAATGATGATTTTATCTCCGATAGTAGAAGCTGTTTTTGCGATAGTGCCAGTGGGAAGCTCTAATACCGAATTTGCTTTCAATACTATTTTTGAAACTTTCCAGGGTTTGATGCCCTCTACAATACTTACAATCTCCATACTTTTATTGATAAATATAATGTCGAGGGGATAACTCATAAAGCACATATGAATAGAATTGCAAGGAATAATATAAAGACCTTTTCCTACAGGTAGTTCTTTCGTAAACATTAGACCGATAAAACGCCCAATAAAATTATCGGCAACACTTAAGCTGTCAGCAAGAATGATGTTCTTTGAAATATTTTTTGCAATCATATAATTACAGCTCCTAATAACTTTTAATCAGACAAAATATATTTAAATACGTAAATAAGATTAGGTGATTCCAAAAAATAACTAGTCAATTGTCATTTCAAAAAAATTGATTTGCATTTTATGTATTGCAAAATGATGTTCCTCTGTTTGGAGTCTTTAAGCTTCCATCACAGGCTTTATGACTTAAATGTTCTATAGGTTATTTTTTGAAACACATTAGGTAAATACTAAGAAAATATATTAATATTATAACAGTTTATTTCAATTATTAAAACAGGGGGGAGGTGACATATTATTGGAAACACCGGATATAGTTATAATAAAAAAATGCCTTTCGGGCGATAAGGAAGTATTCTCTGAACTAGTTACAAGATATAAGAAATTGATATATAATGTAATATATAATATTATAAATAATAAAGAAGAAGTATACGATATTGCACAGGAAGTATTTATAAGGATATACAAGGCGCTTGATAAATACGATCCTAGTTATAAGTTTTCGACATGGTCGGTTAAGATAGCTACAAATTATTGCTTGGATGTTATCAGAAAGAAAAAATTTGATACAATGCCTATTGATGATGCTATTGGTGTTTCTAGTGATATGGATACTCCCGAATCAAGTTATATAAAGCAAGAATTAAGAGAGCGAATTAATGATGAACTATCGAAATTACCTGAGAAGTATCGGGTTCCATTAATATTGTACCATAAGAACGGATTATCCTATGAAGAGATGACAAAGGTTCTAAATGAGCCAATGAGTATAATTAAAAACAGGCTTTTCAGAGCTAGGCAAATGCTCAAAGAAAAGCTATCGGCTCAAAGAAAGGAGGGAATTCTATGAATTGTAAGCAGTCTGGTGATTATATGATGAAATATTTAGATGGTGAATTAAGCGATTCGGAGCATGCACAATTGATACATCATATAAATAAGTGTAATCAATGCTGTATTGAATTTCAAGAATACAACAGTATTGTAAAAGTACTTGAAGAAGATAAAGGATTAGAGCCTCCAGAAAACTTCGAAATAAAAGTTATGAAAAAAATTAAAATAATAGATAATAGTGCAAAATTAAGAACGGAAAAGCGACTTGTTCTTTTGTATTTTGTATCGAGTATTATTTTATCGATTGGAATAATAATATGTTCTGTTTTCTTCAAAGATCACATTTTGGAATTTATGAAGTACACAGGAATTCCTACAGGTGTTACTTATACTATATATGGAATTCTCAGCAATATTGAATATATGGTAAAAATGTTAACTAGACTTATATATTGTTTTAATTCTATGTTTTCTGATATTTATTATGTGTTTTTAGGGTTGTTTGTAATAGCTGCCATATCGAGATTATACAATAAAAATGAAGTTGCGAATAAGAAGAATGAATCAGCTGGCATGCTACGAAGTGAATAATTAATAAAGGATACTTATAATAAACATGTTGAAATTATATAGTTTTGTAAAATGCGCATTTTTCATAAAAGTGAAAATGCGTATTTTTTTTGAAATGTAAAGTTTTAAAGATATAACCTAAAATTCATCGTTTATTCATACTTTGAAAATAATACTTGAATATATGTTTTATTATCACTAATAATAATCACACGGAGGTGATGATTCTATGGGCGAGGATATTTATGGAAAAGAAAGTAAGGTTAATGATAGGGAAAATAATATATCGCATTATGAATTTAATGGTAAAAGTGACGATCAGGATTTTCATAAAGTTCATTTTAACACTACTAATAGACATGAAGCAGCAGTGGCGGTACCAGAAAATGCAAAACTATATGTAATACTAGGTTGGATAAGTGCGGCATTGACATTCTTTATTTCTCCATTGTTCGCAGTAGCAGGAATAGCCTTCGGTATTTTATTGAATAGACAGATAAAAGGTAGCGGTAATACTTTAATAATAGCCAATGTTGCCCTAGGACTTATTAATTTGATACTTGGAGTAGTATTTGTAATTTTGACTGAAAGAATGATTGGCTAATAGGGAGTAAAAATATTCTTGCTATATCTTCTAAATAACTATTTTAGAAGATATAGTTACTTTTTTAAAGATATGACGATTGAACAATTATTTTTTTGAATAACCCTAATTATTGTGAAAATGATTCTAAGTTATTCCTAATAAATATATCAGGAGGTGGCAAGATGATTATAAATTCAAGGAAAATGAAGCTTGTTGTTATTTGTTTGATTACTATGTATATAACAGCTTGCGGCTCAAATTTTACAGGAAAAGTGCCTAGTGATCAAAAGATTAACAAAGAGGAAAAAATAAGTCCCATTGTTAAAGAGGTAAAGCCGGAGACAACTTCCATCGATATTAAAAAAAATAGGATTGAAATAGGAAGCTTTTCCACACAAATATTGGATGATCAAAAGTCTAGAGCTAGTAATCTTAAGCTTGCCGGTGATTATATCAATGATATACAAATTATGCCTAAAGAGGAATTTTCCTTCAATGGGACTTTAGGGAAAAGAACTAAAGAAAAAGGTTACAAGAAAGCTCCCATTATCATAAAGACAAAGAAAGGTCCTAAGAAAGGATATGGTGTAGGCGGAGGAATATGCCAGATATCTACAACAATTTATAATGCTGCATTAAAAGCTGATTTAAATATTACTGAGAGGCATCCTCATTCTAAAAAAGTGGGATATGTTGAAAAAGGTCAAGATGCAACTGTCGTATATGGTGGAGCTGACTTGAAATTTGTAAATAACCGTACTAATCCTATAATTATAAAAGTATCTGTAACAAGTGCAGAAGTGACTGTAAAACTGTTTGAAATAAAAGATAGAGAATTACTTTAATTGTTGTAATAGTAGCATTTTTAAAAATAAAGCTACAAATTATAAAAATTAAGTTGCTTACATGACATTATTTGATATAATTCTGAATAGGGAATTAAAATCGAGGAGGCAATTACGATATGACAAAGAAGGAAATAACAGTTAACAATGTATCCGGCTTAGAGTCAAAACCAGCAGCGCTCTTTATTCAGAAGGCATCAAATTTCAAATCTAGCATATGGGTTGAAAAAGGAGAACGAAAAGCAAATGCAAAGAGCTTATTAGGGTTACTTTCATTAGGAGTGGGTAGCGGAAATAAGATAACAATAATTGCTGAAGGTGAAGACGAATCACAGGCAGTTAGCGAATTAGAAAGCTATCTGGTAACTAATTTGGGGGAATAAAACATTGTGCGTGGATATATGGATAAAATAGTGCTTGAGGGATTGCCAGTATCAGGTGGGATAGGTATTGGAAGGCTTATATGTATTAAAGAAATAAATTATGAAGCGAATACCCAATTGATTGATGAAGCAGGGGTTGAAAGCCAGATAACTGACCTTGAAGTTGCTATCTGCAAGACTTTTATTGAGATATATGATTTGAAGGACGGATTTAAAGGGCTACTAAGTGAAGAAGAGAATAGAATTTTTGAATTCTACAATGAAATCTTAGATGACAGTTATTTTTTTGAAGAGATTAAAAATACTATAAGGAACGAAAAGTATCATGCAGATAATGCGATTTACACATGTATCCAAAAATATATAGATTGTATACAAGACAGTGACAATGAATATGTAAAGTATCGCATTTTTGACTTAAATGACGTGCGTAAAAGACTTATTAAGAATGTATACGGTCATAGTGAAGTGAATTATGAAGAAATAGACTCTTCACATATAGTGGCTGTAAAAGAGCTAAACCCCATAATTGCAGGGGTGCTTAGCAAAAAGGAAGTAAGAGGAGTTGTTGCCCAAGAGGGGGCGGGATATTTTACGCATGCCTCAATAATTCTTAAAAGTGTCGAAATACCTACTCTTGGTAATATAAATTTCAAAGAGCTTATACAGCATCAAAACAAAGATGTAATTATAGATTGTAATAAGGGAATTATGATAGTAAATCCAGACAACAGTCAGATCTTTAGCTATAGCGAGAAGCTTCGGGGGAAAGCGGATATTAAAAATATTGATAATTTTGAGCCTGCTGTTACAATGGATGGCTGTAAAATTTCCCTTTATGCAAGCATAAGCAGTCTTAAGGAATTTAATATCGCTAAAAGGATAAATATTGACGGTATTGGGCTTGTAAGAACTGAGTCTATATTTATAAACTATAATAAGGTACCGGACGAGAAAAGGCAATTTGCCATTTACTCAAAGATGGCTAAAACAATGAAAGATAGGATGTTAGTTATAAGAACTGTAGACATAGGCGGTGATAAGGTGCCGGGATCGCTTGAGTTTTATAAAGCACCTTCTCAACCTACTACAAGGGGGATTAAGAGATCTCTTGAGCATAAGAATGAATTAACCCTGCAAATGAGATCAATAATACGTGCAAAAAGCTACGGTAATATAGGTATTACTTTTCCTATGGTGAACAATACAGACGAAATAAGAGAGATCAAGGAAATAATAAAAAGGATAGAAAATGAGATAAAGTCAGAAAATAATGAGGAAAATAGCAGAATAAAGATTGGTGCATTTATTGAAACTATTTCTGCAGTTGAGGACATTGAAAATATAATTAAGGAAGTTGACTTTATAAATATAGGAACTAATGATTTGCTCCATCAGTTCTGCGGACTGAATAGAAAATGTTCAACTGTGTTGAAGGATAATTATCTTGATCCTGAATTCATTAAAATAGTTAAAACCTGTGTTGATTGTGCACAGCAAAATGGTAAGAATGTAGTTTTGTGCGGTGAAATGGCATCAGATCCTATGTCGGTTATTATTTTGATAGGTTTAGGTGTAAAGGATTTTAGCATTACATTAGGGGCCTTTTACGATATCAATGAGATGATTAGAAAGATAAATTGTGAAGAAGCAGCAAAAATAACCGGAAAAGCAGTCAAAAGTAAGAGTATAGAAGAAGTAAAAAAAGTGTTGTCCGATTGCTTGTAGCTTTTTGTAGTATAGGAATTTATAAAAATTAACATTTGAAAATGGATTTTTGGTGATTATTTATGTTTGATATACAGGAAGAACTCAAAAAACTACCCGATAAACCAGGCGTGTATATTATGAAAGACAGCAACGACGAAATAATATATATAGGTAAAGCAGTTGTGCTTAAAAATAGAGTGAGACAGTATTTTCATTCATTATCAAAGCAAACTCCAAAGGTCCAGGCAATGGTACCTAAAATAAAAGAATTCGAATACATTGTTACAGACACTGAATTAGAGGCTTTAATATTAGAATGTAATCTGATAAAAAAATATAGACCTAAGTTTAATATAATGCTTAAGGATGACAAAAGCTATCCCTATATTAAAGTAACAATAAATGAAGAGTTTCCAAGAATAATGACGACAAGAAAAGTCGAAAAGGACGGGGCTAAATATTTTGGACCTTATACTAGTGGCTTTGCAGTAAAGGACACAATAGCACTTATAAAAAAGCTCTTTCCCATAAAGTCGTGTAATAAGGTATTTACTAAGGATGGAAAGAAGCAGAGACCCTGCCTTAATTATTATATTTATCAATGCTTAGGGCCCTGCCAGGGAGATGTCAATAAACAGGAATATAGAGCTTTAATGAATGATATATGCAGCTTTTTAGGGGGCAAGCAGGAAGAGATAGTTAAGAGGCTAGAAAATGATATGGTTAAGGCCTCTGAAGATATGGAATTTGAGAAAGCAGCAGTCCTAAGAGATAAAATAACCAGTCTAAAGCACATAGCACAAAAGCAGAAGGTTGTATCTAATACTATATCTGATCAGGATGTGGTTGCGTTTTCTAAAGATCCGACCGATTCATGCATTCAGGTATTCTTCATAAGAGGCGGAAAATTAATCGGAAGAGAGCACTTTATATTTGAAGGAGTTGGAGAGGTTTCCGATAGTGAATTGATGACATCTTTTGTAAAGCAGTTTTACACTGCTGCAGCATATATTCCTAGTGAAATAGTTCTGCAGGAAGATATAGATGAAATGGATATAATTGAAAGCTGGCTAAGCTCTAAAAGAGAAGCGAAGGTACATATAAAGGTCCCTAAAAAGGGCGAAAAACTTAAACTTGTGGAAATGGTGTCACAGAATGCACTTATAGCATTAAATCAGTTTAAGGAAAACATAAAAAATCGGGACAAGCTTGCAAAGGAAGGAATCGCAAAACTTAAAGAAATTTTAGGGCTCGATGACCTACCAAACAGAATAGAGGCCTTTGATGTTTCCAATACAGGAAGTACCGAAATAGTAGCTTCGATGGTAGTATTTCAGGGTGGCTATTCCGAAAAAAAAGAATACAGAAGATTCAAAATAAAATCCCTAGACTCACAGAATGA
>CAYXPB010000013.1:0-35786 GCA_964466645.1 uncultured Acetivibrio sp.
GTTTTACAATAAGCATTATAAGTATCATAGACAAAGGCAAAATCCCAATAGCTACTAAAGACATCTGCCAACTTATAGTAAACATCATAATAAGCACTCCCACAACAGTAGTTGCTGAAGTAATTATCTGTCCAAGACTTTGATTAAGAGTTTGACTAAGTGTATCAACATCATTAGTTACGCGGGACAATACCTCACCATGATTTGTAGCATCAAAATATTTTAAAGGCATACGGTTAATCTTTTCAGAAATATCCTTTCTGAACTTGTAGCTCACCTTCATTGATACATCCGACATCAACCATCCCTGTACATATCCGAACAATGCACTTAATAAATACAAACCGACAAGCTTTATTAATATCCATCCTATATAGTTCATATCAATGCCGCCTGTTCCTGCAATTTTCGCCACAACTCCTTCAAACAGTTTTGTCGTAGCCTGCCCCATAATTCTCGGACCAACTATTGAAAAAGCAGCACTTGCTATAGCAAAAAGCAACGAGATGAATAGTACTGTTTTATAGACACTTAAATGCCCTAGCAGTTTTTTCATTGTACCCTTAAAATTACGTGCCTTTTCTCCTCCTGCCATCATAGCTCCAGGACCGTGTCCCATTCCGCCTCGCCTTGGTGGAGTTTTAATTTCCGACGATTTGTTATGATTTTGACTCATGCCAATTCCTCCTTTGACAGCTGAGATAAAGCAATTTCCTGATAAGCTGTGCAATTTCTCATTAATTCTTTATGTGTACCTTTACCTACAATTCTTCCTTCATCAAGTACAATTATCTGCTCTGCATTCATAATTGTAGAAATACGCTGTGCAACTATAAGAATAGTAGCTGATTTGATTTTCTCTTTCATGGCCTTTCTAAGTGCTGAATCGGTTTTAAAGTCAAGAGCTGAAAAACTGTCATCAAAAATAAATACTTCTGGCTTTTTCATCAATGCTCTTGCAATGGACAACCTCTGTTTCTGTCCCCCGGAAACATTACTGCCTCCTTGCGATATATCCGATTTTATACCCTCAGGTTTTTCATCTATAAATTCTGAAGCTTGTGCTATCTCTATAGCCAACTTCATGTCTTCAAAAGAAGCCTTCTCATTTGCATACTTCATGTTTGATTCGATAGTCCCACTAAAAAGCGAACTCTTCTGAGGCACGTAGCCGATTTTGTCCCTCAAATCATGCTGTGTAACATCCCTTACATCTATCCCGTCAACTAAAACCTGCCCCTCAGTAACATCATAAAAACGCGGAATCAAATTGACAAGGGTTGTTTTACCCGACCCTGTAGAACCTATAAAAGCTGTTGTCTGGCCTGGCATTGCTTTAAAACTTACATTTTTAAGCATATTTTCCTCTGCACCGTTATACTTGAAAGACACATTCCTGAATTCAACAATACCCCTATCTCCAGTTTTAAATTTCTTTGCGTCTTTCGGATCCTTTATTTGAGGTTCTGTTTCTAACACCTCTGCTATACGCTGAGCAGCTACAGAAGCCCTAGGTATCATAATAAACATAAAGGACATCATGAGGAAAGAAAACATAATCTGCATAGCATATTGCATAAATGCCATCATATCTCCTACCTGCATATTTGAATTAGTTATCTGGTTTGCACCCACCCAAATTATCAACAACGTAACTCCATTCATTATAAGCATCATGGTGGGAAACATAACAACCATAACCCTGTTTACAAAAAGATTTGTCTTAGTAAGGTCTTGATTTGCCTTATCAAATCTATCTTCCTCAAACTTTTGAGTGTTAAATGCCCTAATAACCATCATACCTGAAAGATTCTCTCGTGTAACTAAATTCAGCCTGTCAACAAGCTTTTGAATCAGTTTAAATTTAGGTAGTGCAGCAGCAAATACCGTAAGAATTAAGCCTATAATTGCAATTACACCAACTGCAATAACCCAAGTCATAGACTGACTCTTGCCAATTGCTTTAATTATACCGCCTATAGCCATTATTAGTGAATAAAATACCATTCGTATCATCATCATGACAAGCATTTGTACATGATTTATATCATTGGTAGTTCTAGTTATTAGAGATGAAGTAGAAAATTTATCCATCTCAGTATTCGAAAAATCCTCAACTTTTGTAAATACATCTCTTCTTAAATTACGCGCTAACCCGGCTCCGGTTCTTGAAGAAAGATAACCTACAAAGACCACACATATTGCGCTAAGAAGTGATACCAATAACATAGTAATACCAATGTTGATAATATATCTTTTTTGAATTTGTTCCACATTCATACCTAATGCCGTATATTCATTTTTGATGCTGCTTACAGCATACTGAACAATTGTACTCTCATCCATAACCGCAATTTTGTCATTCATTTCCCTGTTCTTCTCAGTTAACTGCTCAGTCGTGATATTCTGTCCGTTAAATTCAAGCTCGCCATTCTTTGCGACTTCTTTTATCTTCTCTATCTCTGATACTGCAATAAACGCTTTTCCCATTACCAGATTGAGCTTCTCAATTTCAGTATTTTCTTTTAATACATATATAGGTTCTTTGTCCAAAACCGGGTATTTCTTAATATACATGGGATAGTCTTCGCTGGACTTATCAATGAGTTTATACTTATCAACAACTTCTGACCGGTCTTCTTCACCCACAAACATTAATATCTTTTCCATCTGACTTGCCCTTACCGCTTCAGGAACTGCTTTTTCAATGCCTCCATTTTGGATGCCAACATTAACTATTTTTGACATATAGTCTGGAAGTGAAAGATCCGCCATTGCCTGACCGAAAAGAAATACTATAGCAATAAGAATCAATCCGGTAAAAGGTTTTAAATATTTAGTTAATTTATACATTGCAAAATCTACTCCTATTCAATAAATTATTATATTGTTTTTTCTATTAATTTTATTAATATTTCCAAGCCTTCAAATACTTTTTTCACTTCATCCTCGGTTGCTTTGTTCAATACATCTTCAAATTTCTGCTCTATAACTTCAAATTTGTTTTTAACATGTGCTTTATGCTCAGAAATTACATTTACCTGAACCACTCTCCTGTCATCGCTACTTCGTATTCTTTCAACAATTCCATGCTTCTCGAGCCTGTCCACAATTCCGGATACAGTACTATTAGATAGCCCCATTTTTTCGCTTAAATCACTAATTTTCATACCTCCATAATGGGCTATAATCCCTACAAGCATAGCCTGTGGCCCTGTCAGGTTCATTTCACCGCAAGGCTTATGGGCATTTTTAACTAGTCCCATAACTTGTTTTAGCAGCCTAACTACTTCGATGCCCCTGCTCATATCCTCCATTATCTTGCTCCTTTCCTTAAGGCCATTTCAAAAAATAACCTATACAATATTTAGATCACAAAGCACTTCAAATCAAATCTTTTAAAATGGCAATTGACCAGTTATTTTTTAGGAATCACATAAATCTATCGGCGCTTTCATTTTTTCTTAAAAAGTAATATTATTTCGTATAAACATATTTCGTATGCTAAATATATTACTATTTATATTTATGCCAGTCAAGTATTTTATATACATTTTTTAGAAATGGCCTAATAAAAAAATCAGTGCCGCAAAATTATTTACAGAACTGATTTTTTCTATATTTTTTATAGTTCCAATTGATGCTAATCTTCAAAAAGTCCGGCACTAAAGTAACGTTCTGCTCTATCTACAAGAATTGTCGCTATCACCTTATCTTTTCCAAGCTTTTCACCCATCATACGACTCGCCCAAATATTAGCTCCTGACGAAATACCCGCAAGTATACCCTGAGTCACAGTAAGTTCTCTAGCAACATTAATTGCATCATCATCTTCCACTTCAACAATGTCATCAACAATGCTTGTATCCATAATTTGAGGTATAAAACCGTCACCAATACCCTGAATTTTATGAATACCGGGCCTATGACCTAAAAGTGCAGAAACATTCTTTGGCTCTACAGCAACAATTCTGCAATTCGGATTTTTTTCTTTCAAAAACCGGCCAATACCGGTAATAGTACCTCCACTGCCAATCCCCGATACAAACACATCTACTTTACCTTTAAGTTGTTGCCATATTTCGGGTCCTGTAGTTATGTAGTGTATTTGCGGGTTATCTGAGTTTGCAAATTGTTGCGGAATAAAAACAGAACTATCCCCTTTCGCACGCCTTTCCACTTCCTCAACCGATCCACCAATACTCTCTTGTGACGGCGTAAGAATCAGTTCTGCACCCAAACTTCTTATAAGTTTTTTTCTTTCATCACTCATATTTTCTGGCATGACAATTACAACTTTATACCCCTTTTGTACTCCGACAAATGCAATTCCTATACCGGTATTACCCGATGTAGGTTCCATAATTGTCATGCCCTTTTTTAAGACTCCACGCTCTTCGGCTTGTTCAATCATGTATTTTGCTATCCTATCCTTTATACTCCCTCCAGGATTTAAGAATTCTGCCTTACCATAAATGGACATACCAGTTAGCTTCCTTAAAGAAATCATCGGGGTATTTCCAATCAAATCAACAGTACTATCAACAACCATATCCAAAACTTCTCCATTCTAATTTTATCTTTCATCAATATCTATATAATCTCGTCTTGGGGCAACACTTTTATACGCAGGTCTGATTATCTTTCCTGCATTTACGATCTCCTCAATACGATGAGCACTCCAGCCTGCAATTCTAGATATTGCAAAAATAGGAGTGAACATTTCATTAGGTATTCCAAGCATATTGTAAACAAAACCGGAATAAAAATCAACATTCGCACTTACACCTTTGTACATTTTACGAACTTCGGCTATTATTTTAGGTGCCATACCTTCTACTTTCGAATAGAGATTAAACTCGGCTTCAAATCCCTTTTCCTTTGCAAGCTTTCCAGCGTACTCTTTTAAGACCACACACCTTGGGTCTGAAACAGAGTATACAGCGTGTCCAATACCATAGATAAGTCCGGAACGGTCAAACGCCTCCTTCTTTAACAACTTCTTCAAGTACTCCTCTATCTCTTTGTCACTATCCCAATCTTTCAAAGTCTTCTTCATATCGTCAAACATTTGCACTACTTTAATATTTGCACCTCCATGCCTTGGTCCTTTCAAGGAGCCTAAAGCAGCTGACATTACAGAATATGTGTCAGTTCCCGACGATGTGACAACATGTGTGACAAAGGACGAGTTGTTACCTCCACCATGTTCGGCATGAAGTACAAGAGCAAGGTCTAAAAGTGTTGACTCTAACTTTGTATATTGACTATCAGGCCTTAGCATATGCAGTATATTCTCTGCAGTACTCAATTCAGGTTTCGGACTGTGAATAAATAAACTGTTGTTCCCGTGATAATGTGAACAAGCCTGATAACCATATACTGCTATTGAAGGAAAACACGCAATCAATCGAATACATTGTTCAAGTACATTTGAAATAGAAGTATCATCCGCACGGTTATCAAAACTATAAAATGCCAACACACTTCTAGCCAACACATTCATCATATCTCTACTTGGAGCCTTTAGAATCATATCTCTTACAAAATCATCAGGAAGTTGCCTATAATCGGATAGGATTTGTTCAAAATCTGTCAACTGCTTTTTATTAGGTAAATCACCGAATAGGAGCAGATAGCATGTTTCTTCAAAACCGTTTCTTCCACTTTTTATGAAACCATCAGCAAGATCAGTAACATCTATCCCCCTGTATATCAGCCTTCCCGGAACAGGAATCATCTCATTTTCATCAATTATATAAGAATGTACTTCACCAATCTCCGTCAATCCGACAAGTACTCCTTTACCATCAAGGTCACGCAGACCACGCTTTACTTCATATTTTACAAAATCTTCAGGATCAATCATGCTGCTCTTTTGTGCCAACTTGCTCAATACTTCAATATCTTCTTTATGTTCTTTGAATTTTGAATTTCCCATACTTACTACCTCCTTATATTGAATATTAATTATTTTCAACAAACCATCTAGAAATTTAGAATTTAGGTGATTACAAAAAATTAACTGGTCAATCGCCCTTTCAAAAAATCTGATTTACACTTTTTGTGTAGCAAAATAATGCTCTTCTGTTTTGAAGCTTTTAAGCTTCCGTGATAAGCTTTGAGACTTAAATATTGTATAGGTTATTTTTTGGGAAACCTGTAACACCTTGACTTCGTATATCTATTTTACATAAACTTCAAATCTCACGCAATAGCTTTACAAAAAATTATCAGGCTGGTTTAGTTTTCTTTTCTAGCTCTTTAAGATATAAATAGGCATGTGCACTCTCCGTCCCACACATTTCAATAGATGGTTTTATGTTAGAACATACCAAAGGACGCTCTGGTTTTCCAAATAGTTTACATTTATTATCCTCTGTCAATTGAACACATCTGACACCATCAGGCTTCCCTTGAGGCATTCCTGGTATTGACGACGATATTGATACAACAATACAGCAAGCAGCACAACCTACTCTACATTCCATTCCTTTATATCCTCTCGTATAAAATTACTGTTATTATATCATTTTATAACTATATTTAAAAATATAGTTTTATAACACTAAAACATAGAAAACAGCAATTTGTTTAAGTATTTCAAACTAATTTAAACACAAACACCAAATATTAACCAAGCTTGAGCCCACATGAAGTATTTGAACTTTTTTGACTATTGTATTTATCTTTTAATAGTCTTAGAATTAATTAGTATGTTTACTTTTTAGTTTTAGGTGATTCCAAAAAAATAACTGGTCAATGTGTGTTTCAAAAAAACTGATTTACATTTTTTGCACTGCAAAATAATGTTCCTCTGTTTGAAAGCTTTTAAACTTTCATGTTTGAGTCGGAACTATATATGTTGCCTAATGAATTTTCTTTGAAACACCTTATGTAATAGAATGGAGTGAAAACATTGATAAATGAATATTTAAGAGACCTCAAGCAAGAGTTTAAAGGATATAACGCCAATAAACTAAAGCAAGATTTGCTGGCAGGTCTAACAGTTACAGCAGTTGCCCTCCCACTTGCCCTTGCCTTTGGTGTAGGATGTGGTGCAACAGCAGCGGCAGGTCTAATTACCGCAATTATCTCAGGTTTTGTAATCGCAACACTTTCTGGAGCGTCCTTTCAAGTCTCAGGTCCCACAGGTGCAATGACCGCAATCCTGATTTTACTTTCCCAAAAATATGGTCTTAACGGAGTTTGGCTGGCAGGAGCAATGTCAGGAGCTATACTTGTAATCGCGGGACTATTGAAGTTTGGCAAGATTGTATCTTACATACCATCACCTGTTGTAACTGGCTTTACTTCAGGTATAGCATTAATTATTGCCATTGGTCAGATAGATAACTTTTTTGGAATAAAATCCGCTGAAGCCGAGTCCACAGCTGTGAAATTTATTAGTTATTTCCGGACAGGAATAAATCCAAACTGGTCAGCAGTTCTTTTAGGATGTATTGTAATTGCTACAATGGTGCTATGGCCTAAAAAGTGGAATGCCATAGTTCCATCATCCCTTGTAGGACTTATCGTGGCATTAGTGGTTCATTTGATTTTTGACTTCAATGTGGCAGTTATAGGTGAAATACCTAAGACTCTACTACCCGAAAGTAGACTAAATATTTTTGCTATTGATTTGTCTAGTTTAAAAGGAATGATAATGCCTGCATTAAGTATTGCTGCATTAGGAATGATTGAAAGTCTTCTGTGCGGAGAAGTTGGAAGTAAAATGAAGGGCGAAAAACTAGATGCCAACCGCGAACTGGTCGCACAGGGAATAGGAAACATAATAATACCTTTCTTTGGAGGAGTACCTTCAACAGCTGCTATTGCAAGAACAAGTGTAGCTATAAAATCCGGAAGTCAAACCAGACTTGTAAGCGTTTTCCATTCAATTGGACTTCTTATATCAATGTTTTTACTTGCTCCTGTTATGTCCCAGATTCCTCTTGCTGCCCTTGCTGGCGTACTTATGGTAACTGCATGGCGTATGAATGAATGGGAAAACATCAAGTATATATTTTCAAAACGTTTTACAAGTGCTATACTAAAATACGTGATTACAATGTTTGCAACTATAATATTCGACCTTACACAGGCAATTATAATAGGAGTTGTTTTTGCGAGCTTTATGTTTTTGGTAAAAATTTCTAATATGGGAATCAGCATTCATGAGGTTGACAAAAAAAGGCTCAGCGAAAAAGGCGGTATGTCTATCAACAAGCCTTTAACGCATATACGCGTAGTATATTTTACAGGACCCATTTTCTTTGCTACAGTAAAGCAATTGAACTCACAGCTCTCTGATATAGATAACATTGGTGTACTTATTTTATCTATGCGTGGTGTTCCTCTTATTGACACTTCAGGTGTCCAAGCTCTTGACGAACTCTACCAGCAGCTGCAAGAAAAGGACTGTCAACTTATGGTATGTGGCCTTCAACCAAAGGTAAGAGAAATGCTTAAGAAGAGTAATTTGGCTGAAAACATTGGTAAGGATATGGTTTTCTGGAGTGCAGAACAGGCAATTATTGCTGCTCAGGATATGGTTGTAGCATAAAAATATGTAAAATATTGAAAAGGTTATTTTTACAAATGACCTAAATAGTACTTTAAACTATTGCCATATTGATTTATAATGGTTACTATGAGTGCTGATGATAATTAACGCCTCTATTTCTCCTAAATGCTATTTTAAAAGAAATGGTGTTTGGATTCCTAGAGGCGATTATTATTTTCAAAACCTTAATATATATATAATTTTTAAAACAGGGGTGATTTGTTCGTGGGAGGACTTTTCGGTGTAGCTTCAAAAAACGATTGTGTAACAGATTTGTTTTTCGGTACCGACTACCATTCACATTTAGGCACAAGTCGTGGCGGCATGACTGTATGGAACGGGAACGGATTTACAAGATCTATTCATAATATTGAAAATACTCAATTCAGAACCAAGTTTGAGAATGACCTTCCCGGTATGTCTGGCAATATCGGAGTTGGATGTATTAGTGATAATGAAGCACAACCATTATCTATATTTTCACATCATGGTAACTACGCAATAACAACAGTAGGGCGCATTAATAATATCAAAGATCTTGTGTATAAGACCTTTGACAAACACTATCTACACTTCTCCGAGATGAGTAAAGGTGAAATAAATCCTACAGAAGTGGTAGCAGCCCTGATAGATCAGGAAGGCACCATAAATGAAGGTATTAGAAAGGCTCAAGAGGCAATAGAAGGCTCATGTTCAATGCTTATATTAACGTCTAAAGGCATTTATGCAGCTAGGGACTTCTATGGTAGGACACCTTTAGTTATAGGCGAAAAGGATGGTGCACTATGTGTAGCATCTGAATCCTGTGCTTTTCCTAATCTAGGATATAAGACAAAATATGAACTCGGTCCGGGAGAAATTGTATTCTTAACACCTGACGGTATGGAAAAAATGACACCTCCCGGTGACAAAATGAAGATATGCGCCTTTTTGTGGGTCTACTATGGCTATCCATCTTCATCCTATGAAGGCATGAATGTTGAAATAATGCGTTATCGTAATGGTGCCGCATTAGCCCGTAGAGACAAGCTCGACATTGACCTTGTTGCAGGGGTTCCCGATTCGGGAGTAGCACATGCAATCGGTTACTCTAATGAGTCAAGAATTCCCTTTGGCAGGCCATTTATAAAGTATACTCCAACTTGGGCAAGGAGTTTTATGCCACAGGATCAGGAAATCCGTAATTTGGTCGCAAAAATGAAACTTATTCCCATTCCTGAACTGGTACAGAAAAAAAGTGTACTGTTTTGCGATGATTCCATTGTCCGCGGTACACAACTTCGTGAAACAGCCGAGTTACTCTATAATTGTAATGCTAAAGAAGTTCATATGCGCTCAGCATGTCCACCGCTTCTCTATGGCTGTAAATATCTGAACTTTTCAAGATCACGTACTGAGATGGATTTGGCAACCCGTCGTGCAATTGTAGAATTGGAAGGCAGTGAGCCTGATTCCCTTGAAGAATACGCTGATTCCTCCACTGAAAAGAACAGTTGTATGGTCGACTGTATACGCAAACGTTTGAATCTTACAACATTGAAGTATCAAAGACTTGAAGACATGATAGATGCAATAGGGCTGCCGGAAGACAGAGTATGTACTTATTGTTGGAATGGCAAAGAGTAATTCCCTTATCAACAACAAAAGCGCTCTGTTTTCGGAGCTTTTATCCTTTTAAAAAGTTGAAGAAAAATGTATTTATTTTTCTTCAACTTTTTGCTTAAGGTGTTTCAAAAAAACAACTTGTCAATCGCCATTATAAAAAATCTGATTTGCATTTTTTGCACTGCAAAATAATGTTCCTCTGTTTGAAAGCTTTTAAGCTTTCATGATGGGCTTTGTGACTTAATTATTGAATAGGTTATTTTTTGAAATGCCAAAGACCAGCTATTTTTTTGGAACCACCTAAAAACATCAGCATATATGAAAATTTACTAGCTTTTTGTTCTTAACTAAGTCCTCATATAATTTTGCAAGCTTTTTGCTAACATCAAGAATGATTATACTTTCTAAAACAGCAAGAACATTTGCATACCCAATAAATGAATCTTCTGTAAAAAGTGCAAGTATTTCTCCATCGGATACTTTTCTTAAATCAGATTTAGGAACACATATCAACATACAAAGCCCTCCTTTTTATTTACTGTTTCTAGAGGTTTAAATATTGTACTATTATTATTCCCTAAAGACTTGTAAAATAACCATTTTCAAAAGTATAATGTATTTTTTTGAAACGCCTTAAATATTACTTTTACAATATTATATTATGATTCGAGTCCAAAGTTGACTTCAATAACTCCAACTGAAGTTTCAATACTTATCATTAGTGTTGGTACCGTACCTATAACAAAAAATATATCGTGACCCATTATGACAGATGGTGGTGTAATATCAAGGTCTGTGAATCCTTTCAAGCCCCCGACGGCGTTTCCTGTAATCATGTTTGCTAGCTCTGCTAAAGCGCTTCTTTCGAATTCCCTTAATTCCGCAACTGGCATCCCCACCATGAATGAAACTATTTTCTTAGCAGTCTGAAATTCAAAGGAGTACGAAACATTACCTTTTATTTCTCCAACTATCCCAAGAAAAGCTGTTATATCTCTATCAACATACATTTCATCTTTTACTTTAATTTCTCCCTTTTTGATGTCACTGATACCAAGCTGACCTAATACCAATTCAACTGCTCGTAAAAACGGATTTACATGATTTACATCCAAGCTACTCCAACCCCCCCTGAAAACCAATGTTAAGTTTTATTTTTCCGGAGGCTGTAATACACAAAAAAGATGAAGAGATTACTTTTGGTGTCAAAAGAATTATACTTTTTCCGGTATAGGCAACAGGATTGGCCAGACGAAGATCTAAGGAATGGGTGTCATTTATATATGTATTTGCATCTCTTGCAATAATGTTATTCAGTTCAGAAATTGCAGCTATGAATGCTCTGTCCTTCAAATTGTAACACGGTTTTCCAAGTATCTTTGAAGCTATTTTACATGCCAAATCCACTTCTAAGTCAATCATAAACCTGCCTTTTATCTTGCCTGTAAAATTAATTATAGAACCGACACCATAGGAATTTATTTCACCATTCTCTAACTCCTCATCTTTACATTCATAAATATCTATACCGACCATACTCTTAATAATATTCTTAGTACTATTAAGGTATGGTTCTTCCAATCTCTTATCCATTTTCTCCTCCTCCCTGCGGCATGCTTGCCGAAAACACCTCGTACTCATCTTTCTATCTTTAGACAAAACAGCACATCTGCTCTTGTACTTTCTCCATCGATATTATGGCTTCATATCCTAAAGCTGTATACGGTGTTTTTTAAAACAAATGCAAATTCCTATACTATTTAGTTATTTTTTTGTATCATATAAAATATATCGGCAATTGTAATTCTTTTTTAAATACATTTTGTCCTATTATAAAAAATAGGCGTATGAGTTCTTTAAAAAGGAAAAAAAAGAAACAAGGCGTATAACCTTGTTTCTTTAGCTTTTTAATTAGATATAACAGAATTAATGTTAATTGACTCTTAATTTAGCGTATGTTCTCATGGTACTCCTGAAGGGATTTAATTGGCACAACTTGTTTTTTACTCTCTTTATATGCAGCTATACCTTTAACCGTAGCATTTGCAGCAGCCATAGTTGTTATATAAGGTATTTTATATTTGATAGCTGTCTTACGTATATAAGAATCATCATCCTGGCCCTTTTTGCCAATCGGAGTATTTATTATCAATTGAATCTCTTTATTTGTTATAGTATCTACAATATTTGGTCTTCCCTCATTAATCTTATTAATAACTTCCGCTTCAACATTGTTTTGAGTTAGATATTTTTGAGTCCCGGAAGTAGCCTTGATTTTAAATCCTATTTTCAGAAATTCCTTTGCAACTTCAAGAGCTTGCGCTTTATCCCTGTCGGTTACACTAATCAATACAGTTCCTGCTTCAGGCAGCGATGTTTGAGTAGCCTCCTGAGATTTAAAGAAAGCAAGACCGAAGGAGTCTGAAAGTCCTAAAACTTCACCAGTTGAACGCATCTCAGGTCCTAGAATAGGATCTACTTCCTGGAACATATTGAAGGGGAAAACAGCCTCTTTTACACCGTAATGGGGTATATTAAGCAACTTGAAATTATAGTCGGAGAATTTCTTGCCGCCATCTATATCTGAAACCATAAGCTCTGTAGCAATACGAGCCATTCTAATATTGCATACCTTTGAAACTAGAGGCACAGTTCTTGAAGCGCGAGGATTTGCTTCTAATACATATACCTTGTCGTTTGCAATAGCATACTGCATATTCATCAACCCTACAACATTAAGCTCTCTAGCAATCTGCTCGGTATATTTGCGAATAGTTGCAAGATGCCTATCTAGTATACTAATAGTCGGAATAACACAAGCAGAGTCCCCAGAGTGAATTCCAGCAAGCTCTATGTGTTCCATAACTGCAGGTACAAATACTTCTTTTCCGTCAGAAATAGCATCGGATTCTGCTTCAACTGCATTATCAAGGAATTTGTCAATTAGTATCGGACGTTCGGGAGTCACATCAACAGCAGCTTCAACATATTGCTTGAGCATTAATTCGTCATATATTACTTCCATACCTCGACCGCCTAAAACATATGACGGACGTACCATTAATGGATATCCGATACGATTTGCAATCTTGACAGACTGCTCTAAATTACTTGCCATACCCGATTCAGGCATTGGAATGTCAAGCTTTTCCATCATGACACGAAATTGATCTCTGTCTTCTGCAAGATCTATAGCATCTGTACTTGTCCCTAGTATTCTAACTCCTGCTTTAGCAAGTTCCGCTGCTATATTAAGTGGTGTCTGACCTCCAAACTGAACAATTACACCTAAAGGTTTTTCCTTTTCATATATACTCAATACATCTTCAACAGTAAGTGGCTCAAAATAAAGTTTATCGGATGTATCATAATCGGTTGACACAGTTTCAGGGTTACAGTTTACCATTATTGTTTCATATCCCATATCCTTTATTGCAAAGGCTGCATGAACACAACAATAATCAAATTCTATACCCTGCCCTATCCTGTTAGGTCCTCCTCCAAGTATCATAATCTTTTTGTTATTACTAACAGAAGTTTTGTCCTGTGCATTATAAGTGGAATAATAGTATGCAGCATTTTCCACTCCACTGACAGGTACAGGTTCCCAACCTTCTACAACGCCAAGTTCTGTACGTTTATTTCTTATCTGAGTTTCTTGAGCAGAAATGAGTTTTGCAATATATTTGTCTGAAAATCCATCTTTCTTTGCACGTGTAAGCAAATCATCCGGTAAACTTGCACCCTTGTACTTCAACATTTCTTCTTCAAGAATTACAAGTTCTTTCATTTGTTCTATAAAATACGTCTTAATGTGTGTAAGCTTGTGAAGATCTTCAACTTCCGCACCTTTTCTCAAGGCCTCATACATTATAAACTGTCTTTCACTAGTCGGTTCTGCTAGCAGTTCCATTAACTGAGCAAGTGTCTTCTTGTTAAAATCTTTTGCATAGCCCAAGCCATAACGACCTATTTCCAAAGAACGAATTGCCTTATGCAATGCTTCCTTGTACGTCTTACCTATACTCATTACTTCTCCGACAGCTCTCATTTGAGTCCCAAGCTTGTCTTCCGCTCCCTTGAATTTTTCAAAGGCCCAGCGAGCAAATTTGACAACAATATAATCACCCGATGGTGTATATTTATCGAGGGTTCCACCCTTCCAGTATGGAATTTCATCAAGGGTAAGACCTGCTGCAAGTAGTGCAGAAATTAAAGCTATAGGGAAACCTGTAGCTTTAGACGCAAGGGCAGATGAACGTGATGTCCTTGGGTTTATCTCAATAATTACAACTCTGTCTGTCTTCGGATCATGAGCAAATTGGACATTTGTACCTCCAATTACCTCAATTGCCTCTACAATAGAATATGCATATTTTTGTAATCTTTCCTGAAGTTCGTTGCTGATTGTCAACATAGGTGCCGAACAGAAAGAATCACCAGTATGAATTTTTATAGGGTCAATGTTTTCAATGAAGCAAACTGTTATCATCTTGTTCTTTGAATCACGAACAACTTCAAGTTCAAGCTCTTCCCAGCCTAATACCGACTCTTCAACAAGTACCTGTCCCACCATACTCGCTGAAATCCCTCTTCCTGCGACAAGTTCAAGCTCCTCCATATTGTAAACCAAACCACCGCCTGTTCCACCCATGGTGTATGCGGGTCGGATTACTACAGGAAATCCAAGATTAAGGGCAATTTGTTTTGCCTCTTCTACAGAATATGCAGGTTCACTCTTGGGCATTTCTATACCTAACTTGGTCATAGTTTCCTTAAAAGCAATACGGTCTTCTCCACGTTCAATAGCATCTAATTGTACACCTATTACTTGTACTCCATATTTATCGAGCACTCCTGCCTTTGCCAGTTCCAAACATAGATTCAATCCCGATTGACCTCCAAGGTTTGGCAGCACGGCATCCGGACGTTCCTTGTCGATTATTTCAGTTAATCGTGGTACGTTTAGCGGCTCTATATATGTTGCATCGGCCATCCCCGGATCAGTCATTATTGTTGCAGGATTTGAATTTACCAGTATGACCTGGTAACCTAAATTACGCAGCGCTTTACAAGCCTGGGTGCCCGAATAATCAAACTCGCATGCTTGTCCTATGATAATAGGTCCTGAACCGATTATCATAATCTTTTTAATATCAGTTCTTTTTGGCATAATATCTACTCCTCCATTGTGCTTGCTCATTATTGAGCTCTGTGAAATATTATATAACAAAACTTGCATAATTCATAATATTTTTTAATTAATTTCCTGAACAAAGCGCCTCTTATTTTTTAAAGCCCAGAAGCTTCATAGATAAAAGGCGCTTTTATTATTCAAATCTACTCGTACATACTCTTTCTCATAGCTGTAAGTTCTTCATTCTCAAGATACTCATCATAGGTCACAGGCCTGTCTATCAAACCCTTAGGCGTTATCTCAATTATCCGGTTAGCAACAGTCTGAACGAATTGATGGTCATGGGATACAAACAATATTGTCCCCTTATAATTTATCATTCCATTATTAAGTGCAGTAATAGACTCAAGGTCAAGATGGTTTGTAGGCTCATCGAGTATAAGTACATTAGCACCTGAAAGCATCATCTTTGAGAGCATACAACGTACCTTTTCTCCCCCCGACAATACAGATGCCTTTTTTAATGCCTCTTCCCCAGAGAAAAGCATTCTACCTAGCCATCCCCTTAGAAAAGTCTCAGTCTGATCTTTTGAATACTGTCTTAACCAATCTACTAGATTCAAATCAACTTCATCAAAATATTCCGAATTGTCTTTTGGGAAATACGCTTGAGATGTAGTTACACCCCACTTAAAATCTCCACTGTCCGGCTTAATCTCATCCATAAGTATTTTAAAAAGAGTCGTCTTAACAAGACCATTCGGTCCTACAAAAGCAATCTTATCACCCTTGTTAACCGTAAAACTTACTTTGTCAAGAAGCATCTCTCCTTCATCGGTAACACTTAAGTCATTAACCATAAGTAGATCATTTCCAGCTTCTCTGTCAGGCTTGAAATCCACAAAAGGGTACTTTCTAGAAGATGGCCTAATATCTTCTAAAGTAAGCTTATCCAGCATTTTTTTCCTTGAAGTAGCCTGCTTTGATTTTGAGGCATTAGCACTAAAACGTTGAATAAACTCCTGAAGTTCCTTAATTTTCGCCTCTGTCTTTCTGTTCAAATCTCTTGCCTGTTGAAGAGCCAATTGACTTGACTCATACCAGAAGTCATAGTTTCCAACATACATTTGTATTTTACTATAGTCAATATCTGCAATATGCGTACAAACCTTATTTAAAAAGTGCCTATCATGGGATACCACTATAACGGTATTTTCAAAGTTGTATAGGAAATTCTCCAACCAGGTTATAGATTCAATATCCAAGTGGTTAGTAGGCTCGTCTAAAAGTAGTACGTGCGGACTTCCAAATAATGCCTGAGCTAAAAGCACCCTAACTTTTAAATTTGCATCCATATCTTTCATTTTTTTATAGTGTAAATCTTCACCAATACCAAGACCATTTAAAAGAGTAGCTGCCTCTGATTCAGCTTCCCATCCGTTCAATTCGGCAAACTCACCCTCAAGCTCAGAAATCTTTATACCGTCTTCTTCTGAAAAATCTTCCTTAGCATAAAGCTTTTCCTTTTCATCTATAATATCACATAATCTTTTGTGCCCTAGCATAACAGTCTTTAAAACATCGTATTCATCAAATTCATAATGGTTCTGCTTTAACACAGCCAGCCTTTCTCCCGGGGACATAATTATTTCACCTTTGTTTGCTTCTACTTCCCCCGAAAGGATTTTTAAAAAAGTTGACTTTCCCGAACCATTTGCACCTATAAGCCCGTAGCAATTACCGGGCGTAAATTTTATATCCACATTTTCAAATAATGCACGTCCACCATATCTGAGGGAAATACCACTTGCATGAATCATATCTACAACCATCCTTCTCTTAGTTTACGGCATATTATAACATATAGATAGTAAAGGTGCAAACAATACAACTAATTAATACACAAAAGTATAAAGGTATTGCAGAAACTTAATTCTACAATGCCTTTTTTAAACTTCGTATTTTTTGTATTCTCGATATTTAGTCCATTTCAAAAAAATTATATAAGTCCATCCTTCTCCTTTTGGTAAATAACCTTCAAAACGCCTTCTTCCGAATTTGAAGGAGCTTCAAAACGAGCCTTTGCCCTTACTCCTTCAGGAGCATTCTTCACAGCATAACTGTAATATGATGCTTCCATCATTGGTACGTCATTGAAATAATCTCCAAAAACCATAGTCTCCTGATAGCTCACACCAAACATATCCTGCAACTTCTTTATTGCAACACCCTTGTCCACATCCAATCTTCCAAAATCCATCCAATGCTTGCCTGAAACAATTACATTTATTTCTTTACCCCATTTGCTATTAAAAATAGAATATGAATGCTCCTGGGCATCAGTATAGTCATAAAGGGCAATTTTGAGTATATCATCTTCTACACACAACAAGTCTTCAACCAATTCACATCTATGATAATATTTCCTAACTTCAGCCTCAAATTCAGTATTCAGCGTCTCAACATAGGCGCTTTTTTTTCCGCAAAGCACAATATCACGTTCCCCAGCAGCTCTAATATCTCTAATAATACCTTCTGCCTTTTGTCTTTCTAATGAACGAAAGAAAAGTTCTTTTCCTTGATGCATTACAACTGCACCATTTTCTGCTATAAATACAAGCTGATCTTTATAATGCTCAAAATCATTAATAAGTGTGTGATACTGTCGCCCACTTGCGATTGCCACATAAACACCTTTATTCTCAAGTCTTAATAATAATTCACCAAATCCATTAGGTAATTTGCCTTCAGCGTTTAGTAAAGTACCATCAATATCTGTAGCTATTAACTTAATCATATTACAACACCTTTACTCTAATCTTTATTACATCCATAAAGCATTTTAACATTAATTGCTTAACTTATACAAGTGCCTCTTTAAAATGCATTTTCTAAGTTTTATTATATATATAAATAGCCTTTTATGACAAAATTAATTTTATCATAAAAACCTATTTTATAAGAGGCAAAACCCCATCTCTAAATAGCCTTTTTCTTTTCATCTGCACAATTTATTGAGCAAATGAAATACTTTTTATCGTTTATAATCATTCTATGATTTCTTTTGTTTATTTCAGACACGTTTAGCGTCTTATTCTTTCTATCCGAAACATCATATAAGTCGATCTTTGAACCTTCTTCAACAACCTTTGTAAAAAACATATCCGGCCTTTCACTCTTATAACAACGCTTTCCTATCAAAACATTCCTTACAGGAGTAACTCTTAAAACAATCATTAAATAATCACCCTTTCAACTTACTTTGATTTTTTTGCTGTGCCTGTTTGCATAACTGCTTGCTACGAAGGAATCTGGCTTTATCTTTGCGTCGATACCTAGTCCTTCAAAATAACCAACCATTTCCCGTATAAGTTTTCTTGTTTCCCCTTTCGTTCCTACATCTATATGTGCTTCAAGTTTGCAATCGAAATTTTTATGCTTTACAGTAAAATCGTACATCGTGTCCATTAACTGTTCGTTTAGCATATATACCAATTCATAGGTCATCAAAGTTTCCTTTGAAATTTTTTCTTTTAGATTCACGTATCTTTTATTTTCAATTACTTTATATACACAGCACCAGGAGCCTTGCCCTACTCTATGTACATGTATTCCAGTTACAAAGCAGGTATATCTTCCCTTTACCTGTGAATCGGTTCCCACTGCAATCTTGTATTGACATTCAGGATTTGCCTTAATAAAATACCTTATGCTTGCAACTACATCTGCAAAACTCATATTCTTTTGCATCGAGTTATAAAATCTCATTTTTTTCACCAACTTCTGTAATTATTCTTTATTTAAATGCACTTTTCACTTCGTTTGAAAGATTCAAAATAAAAAGTGGTTAAATCCATTGTATTGGACTTAACCACTCTATTTTTATTAAATGCTTATTTAACTTTAGTCAAACATCAACTAACAATGTCCCTAAAATAGCCAATACGGCATTTATATAACAGAGGATTAAGCCAATGTATGCTATCACAGCACATACCTTGTCTTTCTGATAATCTTGTTTCGATATTTATTTGTTTTTGTTCATATTGTCTGAAACAGTACATTGTAAATCCTCCCTTCACATAATCATTAAAATTTTAAGTTTCCTTACGCATTCAACAATTCTTTACAACAACATTCCCTTAAGTATACAAATTTATAGTAACACAGCTACACTTGTGATGTCAACCAAAATATAGAATTGAAATATTCTTGTAATATTTCCTTTTTTTAATACTTACCAAAGTCTATATCACCTAGTGAAATATCTCTTTTATTGAATGATTTCTTTTTTGAATTAACTTTCTTACTCTTACTTGCATCTTCTAAAAAGCCTATTATCTCATTATCAATGCTTTCATATCCTGATTTTGCTTTTCCACTTTTTCTTATCTTAAATCTGCTTACCATTTCGTTAAGAGTATCTGCCTGACTTGACAGTTCCTGACTTGAGGCAGCACTTTCCTGCGAAGTTGCAGAATTTGTCTGAACAACTTGTGAAATCTGCAGCACACCTTGATTTACCTGCGAAATCCCTGTTGCCTGTTCATTTGATGAAAGCGCAATTTCACTCATAAGGTTAGTTGCTTTTGTAACACCGATGACAATCTTTGAAAGTGCTTCTGCAGTGTCTTTTGCTATATTCATACCATTTTCTGTCTTCTTGACTGTTCCCTCTATTAACACTGTTGTCTCTTTTGCTGCTTGTGCACTTCTCCCGGCAAGGCTTCTTACTTCATCTGCTACAACAGCAAATCCCTTTCCGTGCTGTCCTGCCCTAGCTGCTTCAACAGCAGCATTTAACGCAAGAATATTAGTCTGAAATGCTATTTCATCTATCACTTTAATAATTTTAGAAATATTTGTTGATGCTGAGGATATTTCATCCATCGATCTTAGCATTTCCTTCATTTGTCCATTACCATCAACTGCATCTTCTTTCACTTCTATAGCAAGTTCATTTGCATCTTTGGCATTAACCGCATTCTTTTTGGTTTGTTCAGATATCTCGTTCATAACTGCTGTCAATTCTTCAACTGAACTAGCCTGTTCTGTGGTGCTTTGTGAAAGCATTTGTGATGAATCCGCAATTTGTTTTGAACCCGCAGATACCTGCAATGCTGCATCTCGCATCTTGTTTAGCACATCATTAAATACAGACAAAATATTGTTGAGAGAATCTTTAATCTCAACGAAATCGCCTTTAAATTCAGTATTTACGGTAATATCCAAATTACCATCGGACATTTGATTTAGCACTTTACTTATTTCACTTATATAATTCTTCAAATTATAAACTGTCTTATTTAATGCATCCTTTATTATTGCATGCTCACCTTTGTAATTCCCGTTTACACTAACCTGCAAGTTTCCTTTTTCCAATTCTCCAAGTACACTTGAAGCCTCATTTATAGGTGCTAACATTTCATCTAACGTTTTATTTATTCCTAAAATTATTTCACGGTATAACCCTTTGAAATTTTCTGCTCTTCCTCGTACTTGAAGTTTACCGTCAATCGCTGCTCCAGTTAATGTATTCACCTCATATACGAGACCTTTTATTGATTCGGTAGTCTTTTTTATTGCAGGACCTACTTCATCTTCACTATCCTTTACAAGTAGCTCAAAATCAAAATTTCCTTCTGCAATTTTATTCATAGAACCTATTATGTATTTTTGAAGATCATCGGCGTAATGATCCATTGTATTTGCAAGCTGCCCAATTTCATCTTTTCTACTTAAATTGAGCCTTTTTTTCAGATGTCCCTTTTCAATTTCATTAATCATCTCTACTACCGAAACAAGCGGTTTTGATATATTTCTTATTATTATATATCCTATGGCAAAAATCAGAGCAAGCAAAATAATTAATCCTATGGAAATATTTAATACAACGGAATTTCTCCTACTATCATAATTTTCTTCATTTACTTTTACTGCCACTGCAAGCAAATTAGTTATTTCATCTAAATGATCACGAGGTTCATTGAATGAATCTGCCCACCCCTCCTCAAAAGCTTTATTTTGTATAGATTCATTTGAAATTGCTACCCACTCATCTATTTGAGGATTTATCTTATCAAAAATTTCAAACGCAGTTTGCTTACTTGTTTCTCCTTTAAATTCAAGCCATTCATTTTTTGTATTATCCATTTCCGCTTTTGATCCTAAAACTCTCTCTTTTGCTGTTATTATATTGTCATTAAAGAAAGTAATTTCACTATCAATTTCCTCTTTTGTATTTTCTCCCATAACTATTTTTTGTACTGCTGTATACGCCTGATACAGGTCTCTGTCGGCATTTAATATAGCCTCTTCAGCTGCCCGAGCTGACTTGAGCATTTTGGTTTGCTGATTTTGAATACTACTACTCGAAATTATAGCCCAAGATGCAAATACAGAAACACCTATTAAACACATAACAAGTATAAGGAATATCTTACTCCTTATAGACAAATCTGAAATCCATTTCATCATACCTACGCACTCCTTTTTTATTAGTAGTTATAAGCAACAAATACAATTACAGATTTTACGTTAAAAATAGCCAATTCTTCATTTAAACGTTTAAGAAACTCAACTTGTTTTTTTACTACTATATCTTTCGGTAATTTGTTAATCTTTCATTAGCTAAACTTTAACGTTTAAAAAATTTACAATTTGTATCAGCCATAATTCTAGTAAATATGCAAATAATATAAATGAAAATATTATGTATCCTTAGAAACGAGGAGGAGCTATCAATGAAAGAAAAGAAAAAAGAAAAAAAAGTTGTTGCAGATGCCATTGGTGACCCGGCTTTTTATAATGACCAGATAGATTCAAATAAAGAGCCTATAAAGTCATCAATGGAAAAGAAAAAAAGTCATAAAAAGTAGCATGTAATTTTATTTCGAAAAGGCTGTCGGAATTCTTACCTATAGCCTTTTCGCAAATTTCTTTTTCTTAATCATACTTAGCCAGTTTATCTTCCCATTCTTCGTGTTTAAATCCGATCAGGATAGTATCCTTATTCACAATTATAGGTCGCTTAACAAGCATGCCGTTATTTGCTAGTAGTTCAAGTTGTTCTTGTTCCTTCATATCCGGAAGTTTTTCTTTTAATCCTAGTTCCTTATACAAAAGCCCACTTGTATTAAAAAACTTTTTAAGAGGCAACCGGCTTTTCTCATACCACTCTTTTAATTCCTCAAGAGTCGGATTCTTTTCCTTAATGTCCCTAAACTCATATTGAACCTTATTATCATCAAGCCATTTTCTGGCTTTCTGACATGTAGTACACTTAGGATAACAAATGAATAACATATTAAACCCTCCTGTCAATTTAACTCAAATTCTTAGGTGCATGTAATAATTGTGAAAAAATATACACCCAAAATTCTTTATTTATTTTATAACCTATTCTTGTTGAATTCAATATACTTTAGTTTTTATACTTCTTCAATAATCTTTGCGAACCTTATGTATATCACTTTCTATTATTGAAACTTATCCTATGACAATCCACCAAAATTTTGTTATTAAAAATAAAGTCGAAAAATTAGTTAAAATTTTGTCAATATACGATGACAATTCAAATTTCACCCGCTATAATATATAGATGTAAAATAAAATTACAACAGTGTTAGTTAAGTTCTATTTAAAATATATTTTGAGGTGAAAAGAGATGAAAACATTATCAAATCAAAACCGTATCAAAGTAACAGTAAACGGTCGAGAAATGGAAGTCTATGACAACCTTACCATTCTTCAGGCATTACTTCAGGAGGATATTCATATTCCTCATCTGTGCTACGATATAAGGCTTGAAAGATCGAACGGTAATTGTGGACTTTGTGTAGTATCAGTCGGTACTAATGGTGAAAAAGACGTCAAAGCATGCCAAACCCCTATAAAAGAGGGTATGGTTATATGTACAAACAGTCAAAAACTTGAAAGCTATAGAAAGGTACGCCTTGAACAACTACTTTCAGATCACAATGCCGATTGTGTTGCTCCATGCGTAACAACATGTCCTGCCAACATCGATATCCAGACTTATCTTCGTCATGTAGGCAATGGAAATTACGAGTCTGCAATAAGGACAATAAAAGACAGCAATCCTTTCCCTATTGTATGTGGCCGTGTCTGTCCACATCCTTGTGAGGCTTCATGTCGACGCAATCTTGTAGATTCTCCTGTTGCAATCAATTATGTCAAACGTTTTGCTGCTGATTGGGACATGTCACAGCCACAACCATGGGTTCCAACTAAAGGCCCTTCAACGGGTAAAAAGATTGCTATAGTAGGCGGAGGACCATCGGGCCTTTCTGCTGCATACTACAGCGCCATAAAGGGCCATGATGTAACTGTTTTTGAACGTCAGTCCCATGCAGGAGGTATGATGAGGTATGGTATACCCGAATATCGTCTTCCAAAAGCTACTCTAGATAAAGAAATTGATATAATTAAGAGCCTCGGTGTAAAGATTATGACAGGAAAATCCCTTGGAACTCATATCAGACTTGAGGACCTACATAAGGATTTTGATACAGTGTATCTTGCTATTGGTTCATGGAATGCAACACCAATGCACATTGAAGGTGAAAATCTTGAAGGTGTATGGCTTGGTATACAATTCCTCGAGCAAGTAACAAATAATGCACAAATAAACTTAGGTGACAATGTCATTGTAATCGGTGGAGGAAATACAGCCATTGACTGTGCTCGTACCGCTCTTAGAAAAGGAGCTAAATCGGTTAAACTTGTATACCGTCGTACGCAAGAGGAAATGCCTGCTGAACCTTATGAAGTGGAAGAAGCATTGCACGAAGGTGTTGAAATGTTGTTCTTAATGGCACCAACAAAGATTAATAATGTAGATGGCAAAAAGAAATTAGGCTGTATAGAAATGACTTTAGGTGAGCCCGACCGTTCAGGACGTCGTCGTCCTGTACCTGTTGAAGGCAGCGACTTTGATATTGAAGCAGATACTATTATAGGTGCTATAGGTCAAAGTACCAATACACAATTTCTATATAATGACCTCCCTGTAAAACTTAACAAATGGGGAGATATAGAAATCAACGGCAAGACTATGCAAACATCTGAGCTCAACATATTTGCCGGCGGGGACTGTGTTACTGGTCCTGCAACTGTAATACAAGCTGTTGCAGCAGGACGTCATACTGCTGATGCAATGGATAGCTATTTAATGAAGGGGTACATTAAAGAAGAAAACGTTGATTATAGCTGTAGCCGTGGCACTATGGAGGATCTTCCAAAATGGGAATTTACAGAAATACCAAAAATAGCTCGTGCTCAAATGCCCTCTATTTCTGTTACCGAAAGAAAAAGCAACTTCAATGAAGTGGAACTTGGCTTAATGGAGAAGACTGCTCGTGAAGAAGCTCGCCGCTGTTTAAAATGCGGTTGCCGCGAACGCTACTCCTGTGATTTGCGTCAAGAAGCAACTTCCCATGGCATTGATTTTGAAACTCCTATACACGAGCGTCCTTTTATTCCTAAAGTTGACGATCATCCTTTTATAATACGCGATCACAACAAATGTATATCCTGCGGTCGTTGTATTTCTGCATGTAATGAAATCGAAGGCCCTGGCGTACTCACATTCTATATGAAAAACGGACGTCAGTTGGTAGGAACTAAGAGCGGTCTACCTCTTCAGGAAACAGACTGTGTCAGCTGTGGCCAATGTGTAACTGCTTGTCCTTGCGGCGCTTTAGACTATCGCCGTGATAAAGGCAGAGTTATGAGAGCAATTAATAATAATAAAAAGACGGTTGTTGCCTTTGTTGCCCCAGCAGTTCGAAGCCTTATCTCTAAGACTTATAATATTCCTTTTGAGGAAGCCTCTCCATTTATGGCAGGACTTCTTAACAAACTAGGCTTTGACAAGATATTCGACTTTACCTTTGCAGCAGATCTAACTATAGTTGAAGAAACAACAGAGTTTTTAACAAGGGTATCAAATAAAGGTGTAATGCCACAATTCACTTCGTGCTGCCCAGGTTGGGTGAACTTTGTTGAAAAGCGTTATCCTGAAGTAATTCCTCACCTATCAAGCTGTAAGTCACCACAAATGATGATGGGTGCGACAGTTAAAAACCATTACGCAAAACTCGCTAATTTAAATAAAGACGATCTTTTTGTAGTGTCGATAGTACCATGTCTTGCGAAAAAACACGAAGCAGCACGTCCGGAATTTGCTCCTGAAGGAATCCGTGATGTTGATGCAGTTCTCACAACAACAGAGATGCTTGAAATGGTTAAGCTTGAAAATATCGATATTTCAAAGATTGTACCTCAGGAATTTGATGAACCATACAGACAAGTTTCCGGAGCCGGTATCCTATTTGGTGCATCGGGTGGTGTTGCTGAAGCTGCACTTCGTATGGCAGTTGAAAAGCTCACAGGAAAAGTTCTAACCGATCATCTTGATTTTGAAGAGATCCGTGGTTTTGAAGGTGTAAAAGAGGCTACTGTAGATGTTGATAATACCAAAGTCCGTGTAGCTGTTGTAAGCGGTCTGCATAATGCCGAACCGATAATTGAAAAGATTATTCAGGGTGTAGATGTAGGTTATGATCTTATAGAAGTTATGGCATGCCCTGGCGGTTGTATATGCGGTGCCGGACATCCTGTTCCTGAAAAGATAGATGCTATGGAAAAGCGTCAACAAATACTTGTAAATATTGATAAGGTCTCAAAATACCGTAAGTCACAAGAAAATCCAGATATCTTAAGACTTTATAAAGATTTCTACGGTGAAGCTAATTCCCACCTTGCCCATGAGCTGTTACATACTCATTATTCACCTAAGCAAGGTGACAGTGCCTGCAACACCGTACGCAAAAAGGATAACTCTGCCTTTGTTGTCCAGGAATTCACTATTTGTATGTGCGAATCCTGTTTGGCTAAAGGTGCACAAGAATTGTATCAGAATTTAAGCGATACAATAAAACATTACAAAATGGATCCGTTTTCACAGGTTAAAACAATTCGCTTGAAGGAAACCCATTCCGGTAAGGGTGTTTATATTGCGCTTAACGGCAATCAGATTGATGAGCCTATGCTCAGTTCTATTTATAAAAACCAAAAATAATTATAGCTAAAATACAACAAAAAGCCGCATAATATGTGGCTTTTTGTTGTATCAAATTCGTTTTTTAAGCAAAACTTTTATACAATTTCGGTATAGATTAATTTGGAGCTATTCTCTTTACTCTACGGGATCCATATGAATAACCATATCTATCCCAAGCTCCTCTCTGACTTTTAGCTCAATATTATCAATTTCGGAATGAATATCTACAATATTTGCATCATCCGATACCTCAGCATGTATTGATGCATTTATTCTTCCAGGACCATAGTCATGAATTTTCAAGTCATGGGCACCTTTTATATTTTCGCCGCTAAGCACCAATTCATTAATTCTTTCAATAACTTGTGGATCGGGCAAAGCTCCTAAAAGAAGGTTTACCGAATCCTTTGCCGTATTAAAGCCTGTGTATATAATTAAACCTGAAATAATGAGGCCCATTACTCCATCGACCGGAAAAGCTACAAAACTTCCTATTAAAGTTCCTATTATTACTCCAGCTGTTGCATAGACATCATTAAGGCTATCTGATGCGGCTGCTCTGTTTACACTCGAATTTATTACTTTCCCTATATATCTGTTATAAGAAAACATCCATACTTTCAGCAATACTGAAATTGATAGAATTATTATAGATACAATATTGAACGTAACTTTTTGGGGTTTTAAAATTTTATCAAAGGAACTTCCTAAAAGCTTCAGACCAACTGCGAAAATAACAAAGGAAACCACCAATGTAGCAATATATTCATATCTTCCGTGTCCCTGAGGATGTTCTTTATCAGGGGGCCTGTTACTAAGCTTTGCCCCAAATATTGCAATTACAGATGTCCCTAAATCACTGAGATTGTTAAAAGCATCCGAAATAACAGCTATACTGTTTATACCAAATCCAAGAATCAGCTTTATTGTAAAAAGGAGCATGTTGCATATAATACCTAGCACTCCAGATAACACTCCGTATGCTTCCCTTACATCTTTATCATTTGCATTTTCACTATTTTTAATGAACTTTTTTATTATTAACCTAATCAAAATTTGCCCTCCGATCCCTTATTGTATTATTCATAAAAGTGATATAAAAGCACATCTGTAGGATTACCTCACCACAGATGTGCTGCTTTTCAATTTTAATATGTACAGTGAATGTAGGTCTTCTATTAAAGTATATTGTACATTATATTATTTTATTTATATATTGTCAAAATGTACTATATTGCTATTTCAAAAACTATTGTTCCTATAAATTCCTATGCTTCGAGAAAGGGTTGATACATCATGAGAGCATTGTTCTCCGTTATATACTCATCTAGTATCAACTTCCTATCCTTTGAATAGACCTTCCTTGCTATTTCATTGTGTCTTATGTAGCCCCCCCAATACTCATGAGTAATAATATGATTTTTTTCATATACTTCATAAGAATAATCAATTTCTTTAGTAGCTCTCCACTCGCCATACAAATATTCATCGTCTAAATATACAATCAACTGAAAAGGTTGGTCTGTTCCGTTATAAATCTGCAAATCTCTGTAATTATAAACGCATGTAGCACCACTTCCAAAGGGTAATTGCCTGTTTGAATCAGGAAAAACATCATAGCTATGTCTATACCTTTCTGTTACTGTTAGGGGTGTATGTAAAGTCATCCAATAGATCAGGTTTGATAATTGGCATAAACCTCCTCCAATACCGGGTTTAAATTCCCCATTATAAAGCACCATTCCTTCCACATACTTCTTTCTCCTGCTGGGTTTGCCTATAAGCCTCCAATAAGAAAATGTCTCTCCGGGATAAATTATAACACCATTTAAACAGCTTGAGGCTAACCTTAGGTTCATTATCTTATTGTATTGCATCCACATTTCCACATCTCTCAATTTCCTCAAAAGGGGAGTCTTGTGTTTGAAAACATTGTATCTCAATATCTTATTATCTTTTTTCTTGCAGTAGTTCTTACTTTCGAAATACCACTGAAAATATCTACGGTATGTATACCAAAGCTTACCCACAATCCTTCTAATGAGACTTCTTTTTATGGGTTCAATTCTTACCATAAGCTCAACTCCTTGCTTTATATACTGTTTTAGCCCTTAGGCTTATTGTTAACTCATCGTGACTTATTGTATTGTTTTACTTTACTTACCTGCTGCACACTTAAGTAAAGCTTTAACTCTTATAAAAAGCTCCCTGCTGTCAAAAGGCCTAGTAACATTATCCATTAACCCTAAGTCCCTATACTATCACTTTATAATCAATAATTTAAATTTTTATCATCTTTTACACCCTAAAGATTTATGATATAATAAAACCATAATTAATTAAATAATAAATTATACAAATAAAACATACAAATTAATATTCTATGCTTCCGTTGTAATATAATATTTTGTTTGAAATGCTCCCATCTACTTGCAACAATTTTACGAATATTTCTTGTATTTATCTAGCAAACACAGAAATTATTTATATGCTTTATTATATTTAGGTCATGAAGTCCATCATGAAAGCTTAAAAACTTTCAAACAGAGGAACATTATTTTGCAGTGCAAAAAATGTAAATCAATTTTTTGAAATGACGATTGACCAGTTATCTTTTGGAATTTTCCTTATATTAATCATGCAAAACATTACAATTTTTAATATTTCGAAAATTTCCGACATAAAACATCACAAGTACTCGAATATATATATAAGAAAGAATATATATATATTCTTTTGCTAGCGAAACTTTATTGGAAAGGATGATGCCAAAAATTTTTAAATTTAAAAGGCGCTATTACTGTGTTGTTATCGAATTATAATAGATATAATACGTATTCATTGAAATGCATTATATCAGAACACCAGTAATCATGTGCCCAACTAAAATATTTAACTAATAAGGAAGAGGAAAGGGGAGCAAAAAATGAAAAAAAGATTGAAAGTGATTTTTTCAACTTTCATGTGTTTTACCTTCTTGTTTAGCATGTTTCCAACAGATGTAAAGGCAGGACCAACCCTTACAGCGAATGCAACAGGTACAATTGACGGTTTTAACTATGAGTATTGGAAAGACCATGGTAATGGCACAATGACGCTTAATGGCGGAGGTACGTTCAGTTGTTCATGGAGTAATATTGGTAATATATTATTCCGTACAGGTAAAAAACTTGGTTCGACAAAGTCTTACCAACAATATGGAAACATTGTTTTGGATTACGCATGTAACTACCAGCCAAACGGAAATTCATATTTGTCCGTATACGGTTGGACGCAAAATCCACTTGTAGAGTATTACATAATTGAGAGCTACGGCACCTGGAAGCCACCAGGAAGTAATAATCCAAAGGGCACACTTACTGCCAATGGTGGTACATATGAAATTTATGAGACAACAAGAAACAACCAACCTTCCATTGAAGGCGACAAAACTTTCCAACAATATTGGAGTGTTCGTACACAAAAGCGTTCAAGCGGAACCATATCTTGTCATGAACACTTTAAGGCTTGGGAAGCAAAAGGCATGAGAATGGGTAATATGTACGAAGTTACAATGGTTGTAGAGGGATATCAAAGTAGTGGTCAAGCTACTATGACAAAAATGGATATTACTCTCGGCGGAAGTGATGGCGGTAATACTGGCGGTGATCTTGCTCCTAAAACAGGCGTAGCTGTCACTGAGAGAAGTGCTTTTACAACTTTAGAAGCAGAAGAATATAACAGTCTAAGTTCTTCGACAATGGAAATAATAGGTACCGGTAGTAATGGAAGCGGTCTAGGCTATATTGAAAACGGAGACTATCTCGTATTTAATAAAACTAATTTCGGTTCTGGAGCATCTTCCTTTAAGGCTCTTGTTGCTCATGGCGGTGACTCTAGTTCAACTATTCAATTAAGGTTAGGCAGTCCTACAGGTTCTCTTATAGGTTCTTTGAGTATACCTTCTTCTGGAGACTGGGATTCTTACAAAGAATTATCCACATCTGTTAGCGGTGCTTCAAGCACACAAGACTTATACCTTTGCTTTAATGGACCTGTAAATATTGATTCCTTCTCTTTTGGTTCAGGAAGCACTGGTGGCAATACTGGTGGTAATACTGGTGGTAATACTGGTGGCAATACTGGTGGTAATACTGGTGGCAATACTGGTGGTAATACTGGTGCAACACAAACCGTCACTGAAAATAAAACAGGAACTCATGGCGGTTATGACTTTGAGTACTGGAAAGATAATGGAACTGGGACTATGGTTCTCAAAGATGGTGGTGCATTCAGTTGCGAATGGAGTAACATAAACAATATATTATTCCGTAAAGGCCTTAAATACAATGAGACCCAGACATACCAACAAATTGGTACAATGACGATAGATTACGCTTGTAATTATCAACCAAATGGTAATTCATATTTATCTGTCTATGGTTGGACCAGTGACCCGCTTGTAGAATACTACATTATCGAGAGCTGGGGAAATTGGAGGCCACCAGGAAGTAATAGTCCAAAAGGAACCACTACTGTTGATGGCGGCGTATATGACATATATGAAACCACAAGAACCCAACAACCTTCTATAAAAGGTACTGCAACTTTCCAACAGTATTGGAGTGTTAGACAACAAAAACGTACTAGCGGAACCATCTCTGTTAGTGAACACTTTAAGGCTTGGGAAGCTAAAGGCATGAAAATGGGTAAATTTTATGAAATTTCTCTCGTTGTAGAGGGATATCAAAGTAGTGGTAAAGCTGATGTAACAAAAATGGATATATTAATAAACGGTAATGCTCCTGGTGGTAACACTGGTGATACTGGTAACACTGGTGATACTGGTAACACCGGAGATACAGGCAATACTGGTGATACAGGTGATACTGGTAATACTGGCGGTAACAAAATGTTACTTGGTGATGTAGACAATAGTAGTGCAATTGATTCTCTTGATTTTGCAGCTTATAGAATGTATTTATTAGGTATGACAAAATCATTACCTGCAAATGCTGATATAGACCAAGACGGTTCATTTACTTCTATTGATTTTGGATTATTGAGGCAGCATCTTTTAGGTATAATCAATTTAGGTACGTCAACTACACCTACTAACCCTACTTCTAATCCAGGAACCACAATAAATGCTTTTAGTACAATAGAAGCAGAGGACTACAGCAGTGTGGAATCCACAACTATTGAAGCTGTTGGTACTGACAATGGCGGTAACGGTTTGGGATATATAGAAGATGGCAACTACATCGTATATAAAAATGTTAACTTTGGATCTGGAGCAAAGTCATTTAAAGCTCGTGTTGCTTACGGTGGTGATGCAAGCACAACTATCCAAATAAGACTTGGTAGTTCAAGTGGAAGTTCTATAGGTTCTTTAAGTGTACCTTCAACAGGCGGTTGGGATGCATATACAGAGTTATCCACTTCTGTTAGTGGTGCTTCAAATACGCAAGACCTTTACTTATGCTTCAATGGACCAATAAATATTGATTCATTTGCATTTAGCACAAGTGCTGCAACTGCTAATCCTACTCCTGTTGCTACTACACCTCCAACATCACTAGAAGGCAAAAAGCTTGTTGCTTTAACCTTTGATGACGGTCCAAGTAACCAAACAAGTTATGTACTTGATAAGTTAAAAAAATACAATGCTAAAGCTACTTTTATGCTTATTGGAAATAATATTAATGGACAAGATTCAGTTATGAAAAGTATTGTAAGCGGAGGTCATGAAATCGGTAACCATTCATGGAGTCACCAAAGCATGAACAGTATGTCTTCTTCTCAAATAAGTCAAGAGATTAGTCAGACTAACGCTGCTATTAAGCAGTATACTGGTTCAGACCCTAAATTCTTCCGTGCTCCAAACATTGCAGTAGGAGGAGCTATGACTTCTACAATAAGAATGCCATTTGTAGTTGGTGTTGTTGCACAAGATTGGAACGGCGGATCAGCATCAACTGCTCAAGCAAGAGCACAAATAGTAACAAGTGGTGTTAGAGATGGTTCCATTGTACTAATGCACTGTACACAACCTGGAAACCACCCAACACCTGAAGCGTTGGATATAATAATTCCAACACTTCAAAATCAGGGTTATGCTTTTGTAACATTAAGTGAATTATTTAGTGCTAAAGGAAAAACTCCGCAAGCAGGTGTTTCATATGATGGCGCTTTCTAATTTAAACAGAATAATTTAAGTACAAACAAATTTTTAGCTGTTGTAGGTCAGATGACTTACAACAGCTTTTTATTTAAATCAGTTCCACAATGGTACCTCTAACGTTACTTTAAATAAATCTCCGTCTATTTCGACGTTAAAATTTCCCTTTTGTATATTAGTAAGACTTTGAGTAATAGATAAACCCAATCCTGAACCTTCAGTTGTTCTAGATATATCACCTCTTACGAAACGTTCTGTTAGCTGTTCTACAGACATCTCGAGCGGAAGTTCGGATATGTTTTTGATAGTTAAAACTCCATAAAGTTCGCTCCTTGTTAGACTGATATAAACTCTTGAATTCTTCATAGAATATTTCAAGACATTTGAGAGCAGATTTTCTATTATACGCCACATATGCTTTCCATCAGCCTGCACAAATATATTTTTATCAGCAATATTAGTTCTTATATCCAGCCCGCTTATCTCAAATTTCTCCCTATACTCTCCAAATGTCTGCATAACAAGTTCGCATAAATCTACCTTTTGTATATCAACAGACAAATTTCCACTTGATGCCTTACTCGCCTCTATCAAATCCTCTATAAGGGCCTTTAACCTTATTGATTTTTCATCTAACACGTTTATGTATTCCTGTGCTTTTTGATTCCCCATAGGTTCCTTTTTAAGCAAATCAACATAGTTTATTATAGAAGTCAACGGTGTCTTTAAATCATGAGAAACATTAGTTATAAGATCTGTTTTCATTCTTTCTCCCTTAATAGCCTCTTCAACTGCTTTTTTAAGTCCCCCCTGTATGCTTTGTATATTTTCTGCAAAGGCTGAAAAGGTAACCGACATATCTGCTGTATTTAGTTTATAATCAAGATTTCCAGAGGATATCTGTTTTGCAGCTTCCATAATCTCCGGTAATGACTTTAAAGACTTCGCTGTCATATAGAAAACAAAAATATTCATAGCTATAAACAAAACCAATGCTATTATGAAAACAACTCCAGTATGCGACCCATAATACCCATGGAATATATAAGATAGGAATTTATCTAAAAATAATGCTATAACAATAGCTAGTAAACTATTTATAAAAACATATAAAGTTAGAAATAACAATATCCATGTTTTAAATACCTTACCGCTAAAGCAAAGTTTGATAAAAGAACTTACCTTATAAAAAACCTTTAAAACCAACCAATTATTTCTTATTGTCTCAGACTTTAATTTTCTAGTTATTGACAAAAGATACGCTAATCCTATAAAATAATCAACACTTAATACAAGTATAATTCTTATATAATATCCCATAATATTACCATAAAAAAACACTTTACTCAAAAACCACATTGATATTATCGCCGCTATAAATACTATCAAAGTATGTATTTCTATATAAACCTTATCAAACTTTGACATAACTATTTTATCAATACCATTCTTACGACCTGCTGAATAAAAAAGATATACCAGCAGCAGTATCATTATACATAAAGAAACAATAGCAGCAATAAACAAGTATTTCGTAATATTTTTTATTTTTATATATGAAATATAGTTTTCATAATATGCATCACCTTTTTTCAATGGCTCTACAACAGCAGTATAGACTTCGTATGAAGTGCCTTTCAACATTTCTAATATGTCATTATGATACCGTAAAAAGTATGGATAATTATATCCATCATTATAAAAGTGTGCCATTGATTCCTGCTCTGTAAAAAAGTCTGCATTTTTCACAGTATCGTTATTTGTAAAAACTTCTCCATTTATTTTATCTTTTATATAATATACAAAGTTAATTTGTTTAGAAAGCCTATCTTTAATAATACTATAACGCTCTAGATTGTTTTGAATAACAGCTTCATCAGTTCCAGATGACCTGATATTTTCCTCACTTTTCAACTTTACATAGTACTCAACAACATTATGAATCGTTCTTGAATACTCCTCTTCAAATAGGTAGGTATCAAAATAACTACTACTATAAGCAATATTTTCATAATCATCTAAATACATAACACCTATTATTGTAATAATAAAACTGAGCCATGCCAAAATTACAGCAGTAACCTTTGTAACTGTTGAATATCTAATATTTTTCAATTTTATAACCAATGCCCCACACCACCTTTAAATATTTAGGTTCTTTTGGATTAATTTCAATTTTTTCTCTGATACGTCGAATATGCACTGCAACAGTATTCTCCGATGAGTACAGAGGCTCATTCCAAACACTTTGGTATATTTGCTCTATAGAAAACACCCTGCCAATATTCTCCATGAGAAATAGTACTATACCATACTCCGTAGCTGTTAGCTTAACATTTTCTCCATCTAATCGAAGTTCCTTAGACTCTGTATCAACTTCCAATCCACCGGTTTTAATAATTCCACTCTTTTCTTCTGAACCCCCTAGCAAAGTATATCTCCTCATTTGAGATTTTACCCGTGCCAGAAGTTCTAATGGATTAAAAGGTTTTGTTACATAATCATCAGCACCAAAATTAAGCCCGATGATTTTATCTGTATCCTCAGACTTTGCCGATAGCATTATTATTGGTATATTCAGTTCTTCACGAATTTTGACTGTTGCAGCTAAGCCATCCATCTCAGGCATCATGATGTCCAATAAAACCAGATGAATCTTTTGCTCATGCAAAACTTTCAACGCCTGTTTACCGGTATATGTCTTTACAACATCGTAATTTTCCTGTTTTAAGTATACTTCTAAAGCATTAACTATGTCCTTATCATCATCACATACCAAAATATTATATTTATCCATTAAATTTGACCCCCAAAACTTTTTAGTAACAAAACATCTTATATCACCTGCCTCTTATATAAGCTTAGCAGGTAAATTTTACAAAACACTATATATAAATATTAAAACTTTCTTAAGATTTATTATAAAATCCTTTCGAAAAATAACCAATACAATATTTAAAGTTCAAAGTCCTTCAAAGAATCTTAAAAGCTTGCAAACATAAGAACATTTTGCTATGGATATAATGCAAATCAATTTTCTTAGATGACACAACAAATGCGCCGATGAGGTAACACATATTTCTCATCAGCGCATTGATTATTATCTTAAATCTTTATATTCTATTTTCTTACCTCTGAAGTACAATTAGGACATTTTAATGCATCAATGTGAATTTCACTAAAACAAAACTTACATTCCTTAGTTTTCTTAGGTGCTGGTACTTCCTTCTTT
>CAYXPB010000014.1:0-1258 GCA_964466645.1 uncultured Acetivibrio sp.
GCTAAGGCTATAGCCCTAGCTTTTTAAAAAGTAATCCATCAATTTGTAACCGTCTGGGAAATATACACCTGTAGTCTTAGCCAATTCTTCGGTATAACTTTCCACACCTGCGTTCTTAGGACTGCTTTTTTGGTAAATTAAGAAAGGTACTGGTTCGGAAGTATGCGTCCTCAGACTAAGAGGAGTCGGATGATCTGGAAGAACCATTATCCTATAGTCATCATATTTTTCCATACCCTTTATAAGTGTTTCTACTATTTGTTCATCTATCAGCTCAATTGAACTAACCTTATTTTCAATTTCATTTCTGTGACCGCACTCATCAGGAGCTTCAACATGGAGATAGACAAAATCCTGTCCCGCTTCGAGTTCTTTTAAAGCAGCTTGAGCTTTTCCTATAAAGTTAGTGTGAATATTTCCGGTAGCACCTTCCACTTCAATGTTCCTAAGGCCTGCAAGGATTCCGATACCCTTAATAAGGTCAACAGCTGAAATTACAGAGCCTTTAACACCGTACTTTTCATCAAACCTTGCCAAAGAAGGTCTTTTACCTTCTCCCCAAAGCCAGATTGAGTTAGCAGGCCTTAGGCCTTTTGCTATACGTGCCTTGTTAATAGGATGGTCTTTTAATATATCATGGCTTCTAACCATCATATCAAGCAGGAGACTATTTTTTTCACCTTTCGGAAGATGTTCTCTAACCTTCTTTCCGGATATATCGTGTGGAGGAGTCAGTTCTAAACCGGTTAAACCGTTACTCCATATCAGACAGTGTCTGTAACTTATTCCCGGATAGAAGCAGATATTATCCTTTTTAAACTGTGCGTTAACAGCCTCAATCAATTCCTTAGCTTCAGCAGAACTTATTTCATCCGAACTATAGTCAACCATTGTTTTATCGGCGTAGTCTACTTCATCGGATAAGGTGACGAGATTACATCTTAGAGCTACATCGGTGTCGGATAATTCAAGGCCCATACTGACAGCCTCAAGGGGTGAACGACCGGTGTAGTATTTTTTAGGGTCAAAGCCCATAACAGAAAGATTTGCAGCATCACTTCCCGGAGGTATACCATCGGGAACAGTTTTAACCATACCAACTTCTGCATTTTTCGCAAGGAAGTCAATGTTCGGCTTTTTTGCATATTGCAGAGGCGTTTTATTGTCAAGTTGCGGTACAGGGTAATCCGCCATACCGTCACCAAGAACCAATACATATTTCATATATATCATTTCCTTCTTTTTAGTATTTTTGACC